>JAFDEE010000003.1 GCA_019310525.1 Deltaproteobacteria bacterium
TTAAAATTTGAGTCTGACCTGTCTGCCGTGCCTGCCTGCCCCTTGGAATGGCAGATAGGCCCGGCACAGGCAGGCGCAGAGATTGGGCAAAAGGGGGCGTTTTTCAAAGGTCTCTAGACAATCAAACCTGGAGTTACCGATAAAACAGGAGGTTTTAGAAACAATGACCCAGCAAAATCACGAACCGGGAAGCTGCGGCGGAAGTTGCGGGACCCGGGAGGACAAGCATGAGATACAGAATGCTGAAATCAAACAAACCTTGTCCCATATCAAAAACAAAATACTTGTCATGAGCGGAAAGGGGGGGGTAGGTAAAAGCAGTGTCGCCGCTTACCTCTCAATTCACCTCGCCGAGATGGGGTATCGGGTGGGTCTCATGGATGTGGATCTTCACGGCCCGAGTATCCCCAGGTTGCTCAACCTCAAAGGAATGATCCGGCCCGCTCCCCAGGAAGGGAAGATCCTTCCCTTGGAGACCCTTCCGAATCTACACGTCATTTCCATCGAACCTTTGATGGGTGAAAACAAGGATGCGGCGACCATCTGGAGGGGGCCCCTCAAGATCGGCGTCATCCGCCAGTTCATCTCGGATGTGCAATGGCCCGACCTGGACTATCTCATCGTGGACTCCCCCCCGGGGACCGGAGACGAACCTTTGACCATCGCCCAAACCATACCCGATGCCAAAGCCCTGATCGTAACCACCCCCCAGGAGATCTCTTTGGCCGATGTCCGTAAATCCATAAACTTCTGCCGACAGGTAAAGATGTCCATTCTCGGGTTGGTCGAAAACATGAGCGGATTACGATGTCCCCACTGCGGCGAAAAAATCTATCTTTTCTCATCCCAAGGGGGAGAAGAACTGGCAAAGAGGGAGCAATTACCCCTACTGGCCAGTCTACCGATCGATCCCGAGTTCGTCCGGTACGGCGATAGGGGAGACCTGATCGAATATCGGAACGAGAAAGCCCCCTTCAACCTGGAATTCAAAGAAATGGCAAAGAAAATCGCTGCTGATCACACGGCGGGAGAGGAACGTGAAATAAAACCCCCGAAAAAGGAGGAAACGAATAAGATGAACGAATCGGCTGACAAACTCAGGTTTGCAATCCCTCTGGCGGCTGGAAAACTCTGCGCCCATTTCGGGCATTGCGAGCAATTCGCCCTGATCGACACGGAAAACGGTGAAATCAAGGGAAAAACCCTGGAGACTCCTCCCCCCCATGAACCGGGTGTGTTGCCGCGATGGCTCCATGAGATTGGTGCTGATGTGATCATCGCAGGCGGCATGGGAGCAAGGGCCCAGCAACTCTTCCAGGAAAACGGCATCAAGGTCGTGATTGGGGCCCCCTCCGAAACACCCGAAACCCTGGTGGGGCAATACCTCTCCGATTCCCTGATCACCGGGGCCAACATCTGCGACCACTGACGCAGCATTGGCAAGGGATCCCGACCGTAGGCATCCATACCCTATCAAGGGGACCGGGAATAGGGAGCCTTGGTGCCGGCCTCTTTTTGTCGGGCTCAACCGGGAATCCCTTGGTGGCAGGATCCAGGTCGATCTCATCTTGAGCGGTTCTCCGGTACCGGAGTGCCGCCAGAAAACAAAGGGAGGAGAATCCAAGGTGATTATCAGTATTGCCAGCGGGAAGGGAGGGACCGGAAAGACCACGGTGGCGACCAATCTGGCCCTGTCCCTGGATCCCCCTGTGCGGGTGCTTGACTGTGACGTGGAGGAGCCGAACGCCCATCTCTTCCTAAAACCACGGTTTGAGGCATCCCATACCGTTACCACCCCCGTTCCATCCGTAGACGAAGGGAAATGCAGTCTTTGCGGGAAGTGCGGGGAAATCTGCCAGTTCAAGGCTATCCTGGTGATCGGCCAAACCGTGCTGACCTTTCCCGAGATGTGCCACAGTTGCGGTGGATGCGTGGAGGTGTGCCCGGAAAAGGCCATTACGGAGACCGGGAGAGAACTGGGGATCATCGAGGAAGGGCGGCGGGACGGCGTTGAGTTCGTCCACGGGCGTTTGAAGGTTGGAGAGGCCATGGCCCCTCCCCTCATCCGGAAGGTGCGGGCTTACGAGAAAGCCGATGGCCTGACCATCATCGATGCCCCGCCGGGTACTTCCTGCCCGGTAATCACATCCATGAAGCAAACGGATTTCGTGATCCTCGTGACCGAACCCACCCCCTTCGGGCTCCATGATCTCGAACTGGCCGTGGGTGCGGTCGAAACCCTCGGGATTCCCTGCGGCTTGGTCATCAACCGTTCGGACCTGGGCGATGACAGGGTGAGGGAATTCGCCCGCACGAAACAGATCCCCCTGCTCATGGAAATACCCTTTGATCGGGGTATCGCCGAGGCCTACTCCAGGGGTATCCCCTTTGTAGAAGAGCGTCCCGAATGGAAGGAGAAATTCAGGGCCCTTTATCAATCGATTCAAAAAATCGTCCACTGACGGGAGATGGAGCAGAAATGAAGGAACTGGTCGTGATCAGCGGAAAGGGGGGAACCGGAAAGACAAGCCTGATCGGCGCCTTCGCTTACCTGGCCGAGAACAAGGTGCTGTGTGACGCCGACGTGGATGCCGCAGACCTGCACCTGCTCACGAAGCCGGAAATCATGGAACACCACGATTTTCAGGGAGGCAGCCTCGCGAAAATCAACAGGGAGAAGTGCACCGAGTGCGGCCTTTGCAGAGAACTATGCCGGTGGGAAGCCATAAGCGAGGAGTTCCAGGTTGACCCGCTGGAATGTGAGGGATGCGGGGTATGCGTCTACTTCTGCCCGGAAAAGGCCATCGATTTCCCGCTTAGTACCAACGGAGAATGGTATCTCTCAGAGACCCGGTTCGGTCCCATGGTCCATGCGAGACTGGGCATAGCGGAGGAAAACTCGGGGAAACTCGTGACCCTGGTACGGCAGGAGGCCAAAAAACTCGCCGAAAAGGATCACCGTGACTTGATCCTCACGGACGGCCCCCCGGGGGTCGGATGCCCCGTCATCGCCTCAATCGGCGGGGCCACTGCCGTTCTGATCGTATCGGAACCCACGGTTTCAGGGATGCACGACATGGAGCGGGTGGCGGACCTGGCTGCTTTTTTCAAGGTACCGGCCCTGCTCTGCGTCAACAAGGCTGACCTCAATCCCGAAAAGGCCCGCGCCATCGAGGAACACGCAGAGGCTAAGGGCGTCACGATTCTGGGCAGAATTCCCTTCGACCCGTTGTTCACCCATGCCATGGTCCAGGGGAAAACCCTGTTTGAACTGGATGGGGCCTCCCGGACGGGTGAAACCGTGCGAACGATCTGGGAAGACCTGCTCAGGACCTTGAACCGCTGAGGGCCGCACTGTCCTCATGCCCAGCCGACTTTCTCGGGCGGCCTCCTCTCGGGAACGTATACATGGGGGATTCCACCCTCGTTCCATTCACGGGATACATACAGATTGCAATAACAGCTCCCGTATTCCCTCACATCCTGCTCCCGGTAGCGGCAGGGACAGATGATGTCCGTATCCTTCGCCCGATCGCCCGAAGCCAGCCTGCAGGGACAACTCATATAGCCGTAGCGGTCTTTGTTCAACAGGAGCGCCTCCAGGAGATCGAAAACCCGCTCCCGGTCGTTATTGAAGAAATAACCTTCAGGCTCCTGCAACTTTCTGAGTCTCTGGTATAGTTCTTCCACCTTGTTCATAATCCCAGGGCCTCTCTGATTTCATTCTCCCTGAAGCCCACGATGACCTTGTCTCCAATAATGATCGTGGGAAAGGAGCAGTTGGGATTCAACTTCCGCACTTCTTCCAGGATCGCCTCCCGTTCCTTCCCCTCGAGGAGATCGACGTCCGTGAATTCGTACTCGACCCTGCAGTCATCCATGAATTTCTTTGTGGCCTTGCAATGGCTGCAAGTACTGAGGGTATACATCTTCACCTTTTTGTCTGCCATTCCGTTCATCTCCTTTTCCGCAGTCACTCTTTCTGCTCCATGAGGTCGTTGAACCTCTCCATCATTTCATGGATATTCCGGGACAGGTGCCAACGTCCTCCTGAAAATACACCGTAATCAGCTCCGGCCATGGCCGAGGCATACCTCGTAGAATTTGCGAAAAAGAGCCATTGCTCCACCCACTTCTTCTCGATGACCTCGTTGAAGATCCCGTCCCCTTGGGCCAATCCCCCGGCTACTCCCTCCTCCCAGGCGTTCATGAGGATTCGGGTGGCGGTCCTGGTTATCTCGTTGGTGGTCCGAATGGTGTTTTCCAATCTGGCGAAATGCCCCTTCACCCATCCGGTGGCGTGACAGGACAAGCAGATCCGCTCCATCCGCTCCTGCCTGGCCTCCATCGTTCGGGTGTCGATAAGCCCTTTGGAGACAGGCTCTCCGGTGAGTTCCGTGGGCAAGGGCAAGTCCAGGCGATTTCGTAACACGGTGGTGTCGGGAGACCTGGGTTGAGGGTGGGCGTAAATCAGGCCCAGGATCCGCCATGCCAGGCGATCGTTCATCCGGTGGGTCCGCCCGGCAATTACGTTTCCATCCTCGTCCGCGATCCCGCTCACGTGGCAGGCGGCGCAGGTCGGCGCCGTGAAGTCCCTTCCCACCACCCAGGGAACAGCATCGAAGTTCCAGGTTTTCCCGAGAGCACAATAGGTGTTCCCGTGCTTACTCACGTTGTAAACCTTATAGGCCGGGACATCCGGACCTTTGTGGCACTCTGAACAGGTATGGGGTTTTCGGGCCATTTCTATAGAGAAGGTGTGCCGTGTATGACAAGCGCTGCAGGCCCCTTTGCTGCCGTCGGGATTCACCCGGCCGACCCCCTGGGAAGGCCATCCCTGGAGGACCGGGAACGTCATCTCCCCCATTTCCGTTTCCCTGGTCTCCTTCCCCTCCACGAGCACCTTTGTCCCGTGGCAATAAAGGCAGGAATCGGCCTCTGTCCCCAGATCGGGCCTCCCGGTGACAATCTCCACCCCCTTCAGCGTATGGGGCCCGTTAACTGAATCCGACAAGCTACGGTAGATGGAGTTCTCCCGGAGATTCCCGTAGGCCCGGGACATCAGGTTTTCCCTGAACTGTGACATCTCCACGGGGTGGCAGGTGGCACAATCCGTCGGGGTCACCACGACATGGACCCGGTGGCCGTTGTGTTCGAAGGTGTCCTTGTGGGTTTCCGGGTGAAGGGTATGGCATTCCGCGCACCCAACCACGACCCGGCCCAGGGCCTCGGGGACTCCCTTGAAAGAGACCCTCCGCTCTTCTTCGGGTAAGGCCACGGCACACCTGCCGGGGTCATCCGGGCCATCCGGCTCCTTTCCCAGGCCCTGACTATCCCTGGATGGATTGCAGTGTGACATTCCAGGCACTCTTGTGTCCTGTCGCTTACCCGTGCACCAGCCATTGAAGGAGCCGGGCAAAGCGCAGTCAGAAACAAAGCCATAAAAAAGGCCATGCCTTTAATCATACGGCCTCCAACCCTTTCAGGGCCTGGGCGGCCACTTCCCGCACCTTCCTGGTTTGAAGGCGCTGCCCCTCGTAAAGCCGAAATTCTGAATCATCCCCTGTGAGACGCTCCAGGTGGGATCGGACTTTCGGAAACGGGACCATTCCGGCGACCCATGCCGCATGCCCTCGCACCCCGGCATCGGGGGATTCGAAATAGCGGAACAGATGCGGTTCAAGGGACTGGATATGTTCGGGCCTCACTTGGGCCAGCCTCCCAATTCCCCAAAGGAGTCCCCGCTGGAGCATGTCATATTCCAGGTAATTCCCTTTCTCATCTGCATAGGAGAGCAGGATAGGGGAAAACTCCTCGGCCAGGACGTCGACTCGGGCAAGGATCTCTCCCATCACCTCCGGTAATCCCCAGCCGATCCCCCCCGACTCATCGTTCAGGTTCCACATTATACGGCGCAGGATGATTCGGGCCCCTTCAATATCCAGCTCCGCAAGACGCGCCACCACGGCCCCCGAGGCGGTCACGGCGGCCCAACGGATATCCGGGTCCTTGTGATTGAGGAGGGAGAAAAGAGGGTTGATCACTCGCTTGGGCGGGAATCCGTAAAGTTCCTCGACGGCTCTATCAATCTCCAGGGTGTGCAGAAGATCGAAGACCTGCCTTTTCAGGGCGCGCCCCCCTGCTCTTAGGGGTTTCGGTAGAGTATCCGTCAAGGGAAAAATCCTTCTGCATGGTTCCGGGCCTAACCCCGTTACCGGTTTGTCTCTCGGAATTATTATTGGCTCGATCCTCGATTCCAAGACCCAACAATTAATATCATCTTTCCTTAGATCCCGATTCTCACTCGAACCCCGGATCCCCAGGATCCCTGGACCCTGACTTATACAAGGGTCTGAGGGGCCAAGGGGTCAAGTGAAAAGCATTGAGGCGGGCTTATATCAGGGTCTATGGAGCCCCACGGGTAAACCCGTAGTTACTCGCCTTAGGCTTTAGGAGACATCTCGCCGTAGCACAACAATTGTTCGCACATTCATTCAAGGCCAAACCCGCGATCTTCTGCAAATGCGGACAATAATCACTCGGCCACTTGAATCCTTGGATCCTTGAACCCTGTTATAAAAACGATCCGATTAAAGTCTTCGCCTGAAGGCCCAAGGCTCTCCCATTCCCAGATCGGGGCATTAATATAGTATCATAGGTTTCGGGTCAGTCCGATGTCAAGAAAGACGGGCCCATCTTCGGGTCGGACCGCTACGCTCAGGCCGGGCTTCCCGAATCTTCAGGCAAAATCCATTCGAATGATTGATTTCCCTTCTCAGTCGCGCTACATTTGGAGATAGTCTTGGGGCGAGAATCCCACCCCAGGCTCAGGGACAACGGACCGCTCTATACATCGCCGTAGACAGCAAATTTTTCCCTAAACTGAGGGTTTCAAAATTTTGATGAGATTCTTTTATTTAGATATGTCAAAAGAGTACATGGTAGTGTCCTATAAGGTATCATAACCTGTAAGGTCAAGGGCATGCCATATGTATCTTTTTCAAATCATCAAATTTTGAAACCCTTCGGGATTTCCGATTTTACAGGATCTGCTGCGTTGCCTGCCTGTGCGGTGCCTGTCTGCCGTCCCAACGGGACAGGTACGTCTCATTCCTGAATCCTCGCGCGCTTTGCACTTGTCTGCCTCAGGCAGGTCTCCTGAAAACTCGAAAATCGCTCAATTTAGGTTTTCTGTAAACGGGCCGTTTTTTACCCCAGGGAAAAGTTCTTTGCGGCTGCATATTTTCCGGCGGATTACCAAAAGGAGGGGGTGGTTTATCTTGCCTTTACCTCCCAATAGACGATTTGCTCTCTCTTCCACGTCCACATTCAACCTCCCGGCCGTTGTGCTGGTGTCAGCGCTCCTTCTGCTTCTACCTGCAAGGGCATCCTATCCGGAAGGGAAATATTTTTCCATCCAGGTGGGCGCCTATCATGAGGAGAAAGGTGCGAAGCGCATGGTCGCTGATCTCCGGCGGCTGGGACACGATGCCTTTTACCGAGAAGAAACCGGACGGGGAGGTGTCAAGTTTTACAGGGTGTACATCGAGCGATTCAGGAGCAGGAGGGAGGCCCTGAGGGAAGGCAGGATTTTAAAGAACCTCGGGCTTATCGCCGACTTCACGGTGAAGGCCCCTGAAGATCATGCTCCTCTGCGGGCTTCCCCCGGGAAAGACATGGACAGGGTCACCTTTCTCCATGTCGGCTCCTTCATGGAGAAAGAAAACGCCGAAAGGATGGTAAGCCTGTTGGTCTCCGAAGGGGTCAAAGCCGTTTGGGTTCCGGAGATCGTATCAGGCAAAAGGTGGTACCGTGTCTATATCGGTAAATTCCGAAATGAGAAGGAAGCACGGAAGGAAGGAGAATACCTCAAGAAAAAAGGCGTAATCGGCTACTTCAAGCCCCTCACAATAGACAAAAAGGTCCTCGCCAAGGACACTCAGTAATCCTGCACAGTTGCATTCCCTTTCCAGAGTTGCCCTTTCCTGGTTCGAGAAGGCTCTTCACGAAAACTTGTGGGTTTAAAAATGTCTTTACCTCCGCTTAAGGTAAAAGGTGGTCAGTTCGTCCAACTTGGTGAGGTATTCCTTCTGAAAAAGAAATCCGGGATAAAAACTCATCTCCTCTTTCAAGGGGGCGATGTATGGAAAGACATCTACTCCGTAATTGTTGATTCCTTTCTTATCAGCTTCATGAATAATCAGGAGTGAGTAATAACTGACCAGGATCCTGACTGCGGAAGGCCTCCGGAACAGATAGGCCCTTCCACCGATCGTATTCAAGAAAAAACCGGCGTATTTGTAAAGAACCCCCAAGGAGGGTCTGATTCCTTTGGGATCCGGGCAACGGTTTCCAAGCATGAGCCAACGATAGAAGAGATCCAGGTTCATCTCCAGGGTGTCTCCTTCGTTCCTCATGATTTCCTTGATCAACCGGAGATCCTCTTTGTCGAGAACCCGGAAAAAGTGAAAGATATTTTTCGCCAGGGTTATCGAATCGATCCCTTCACCGGCCGGGATAGGTGGGCTGGCGGAAAGCCTTTTGAGGATCCGCCGAAAACGCGTATAGGAAGATATACCTTCCCCTAAGTGCTGGACATATGGTCGCTCGTCAAGGTACTTAAAAAATTCACGTACGTCCCTTTCGATTTCTTCACAACGTTCTTCCCGTGTGCCAAGGACCCCTTCCACAGAAGATTCATTTTCCAATCGGCCCTGGGAAGTCTCCGCACTCTCTACTATCGGCGCCTTGACCTCGCCTTTGGAAGCAGGCGATACTCCGGATTCCGAAGAGGAAACCATGTTTTCGAATCCCCTGCCCTTTTCATTCAAGGCCCTCTGAAATCCCAGGTAGTAAGCCCCGAAAATTGCGGCCAAGACCAGAACGAGGAGGAGCAGCCGCGACCAAATGGACCCGATCTTTTTCTTCCTCATTTTGACTCCTGTCATCTCAAGCAATGAATAAAACGGCGTGGGGAGAAGACACGGCCCCGTGGCAACATTGCCCTGAGACCCTTGCAAAACGCCTGACTTTGCCCAATCTCAGCGCCTCCCTGTCCGTGCCCGCCTGCAGACAGGTCAACCTCAAACCGGGAATCCTCCCGGAAGGTGAGGGGTATAAGCCTTACGGACCGGGAGGAGACCTTTGAAAAACGCCCTCTCGGGTTTCGAACCAACACCAAAGTCACACTGGACCTCCTTTCCCGTAAACCGCAGGCCGCTGATAGGTTTATACTGCAGATCCCGTCGAGAAGCAACGAAAACCACGGAGACCCAGGATCCGGCGGAAGAAAAGGCCTTCAAACTTTCCCTTCCGAATGATATGAAGAGGTATCCCTCGAGAAGGAAAAGAATTGAGAATCCTCTTGACCAACGACGACGGCATCTATGCCCCGGGATTGAAGGCCCTATACGATGAACTGAGTTCGGAGCACGAAATCCATATCGTTGCTCCGGAATCCGAGAGAAGCGCTGTGGGGCATGCCATCACCCTTACCAGGCCCCTGAGGGTCAAGCCGGTTTCAAGGAACGGCATGTTCTACGGTTATGCCGTCTCCGGGACCCCGGCAGACTGTGTCAAGATCGCGCTGCAAGAAATCCTGAACAACCCTCCCGACATGGTCCTTTCAGGTATTAACCTGGGCGCCAATGTCGGTGTCAATGTGCTTTATTCCGGTACCGTCTCTGCAGCCACCGAAGGGGCTTTTCTCGGAATCCGTTCGGCGGCCATTTCCCTTGCCACCAGGGAGAATCCCGATTTTCGGTTCGCCGCCCGCTTCAGCCGGGAGATCATCCGTTTCGCCTTTGAAAACGAATTATCTCAGGGAGTCGCGCTTAACGTCAACATACCAGCCCTTCCTCCCGAAAAAATCGAGGGGGTCGTTATTACAAGGCAGGGAATAGGGAGACACCTGGAGAGATTTGAACGTCGTGTCGACCCCAGAGGAAATATCTATTATTGGCTTTCGGAAGAGACCCCCATCACCAACAATGCAATAGATACGGATGCCCGGCTCCTCAGAGAAAACCGAATCACTATCACACCAATAAGCTACGACCTTACCTCACACCAGGAACTTGAGAGGCTGAAGGCTTGCGCTCCCCCATCCCTTCATTCCCGGGATGCAGGTAAAGAATAGAAGATCTCTCTCCAAAAAGAAGCCCCCGAAGCGGGTCGATCCCGCAACAGAGGCTTCCGAATATCTACAGATCCCGCCAGGGTTCCGGCAGGGGCATCTCCCAGGGGAGCCCCCTGCCGGAAGAACGGGATCATTCCTCCTGACCGGCCATTTTCCTGTAACGCTCGTAACGCTCTCGCATGTCTTCTTCTGCCAGCTTGAACAGCCTTTCCGCCTCATCCGGAAAGGTCCGGGTCAGGCTGGAATACCTCACTTCTCCCATGAGAAAGGCCTTGAAATCCCCTTTCGGCTCCTTGGAATCCAGGATGAAGGGGTTCTTTCCCTGGGCCTTAAGCCTGGGATCAAAACGGTAGAGCGGCCAATACCCGGCCTCCACAGCCTTCTTTCCCTCTTCCTGGCTCAAACCCATGTTGATGCCGTGGTTGATGCAGGGGGCGTAGGCGATGATGAGGGAAGGTCCTTTGTAGCTCTCGGCCTCGATGAGGGCCTTAAGGAGTTGGTTCTTGTTGGCTCCCATGCACACCGAGGCTACATAAACATAGCCGTAAGTCGCCGCCATGAGACCGAGTTCCTTTTTCCGGGTCGGCTTTCCCTTGGCCGCGAATTTGGCCACGGAACCCAACGGGGTCGATTTGGAAGACTGGCCTCCCGTATTGGAATATACCTCGGTATCCAGTACCAGGACGTTGACATCGTGATTCATGGCCAGTACATGATCCAGGCCCCCGTAGCCGATATCGTAAGCCCAGCCGTCCCCTCCGAAAACCCAGATGGATTTTTTGGTCAGGTAGTCACTCCTATCCAGAATTTCGAGAAGCAATTCGATGGTCCGCCCTTCGGTCTTGATGAATTCCTCCTGGATCAAGTCCACGATGCGGCGTCCGAAATCCTTTGACTGCTCTCCGTCGTCAAAATGATCCAGCCAGCCCTGAAAGGCGTCCTTCAATTCCTTCGAGACATCCGTCTCCAAGGCTTCGCGAACGAGATCAGCCAGCTTCTCCCTTCTCTGGCTTACGCCCAGTTCCATCCCGAAGCCGTATTCCGCGTTGTCCTCGAAAAGGGAATTGGCCCAGGCCGGACCATGACCTTCTTCATTCACGCAGTAAGGGCACACGGGAGCCGTTCCCCCGTATATGGAAGAACAGCCGGTGGCATTGGCGATAAGCATGCGGTCACCGAAGAGCTGGGTGATCAACTTGATATAAGGGGTTTCACCGCACCCCGCGCAGGCACCGGAAAATTCAAAGAGGGGCCGCCGAAACTGGCTCCCCTTCACTGAGGTGGCCGGCATCACGTCTCCGAGGTCCGGGAGATCCATGGAGAAGACATGATTCGGAACTTGGGTCTCGGTCTGGGTCTCGAGGGGTTTCATGACCAAGGCCTTGGTCTTGGCGGGGCAGACATGGGCGCAGTTTCCGCACCCGGTGCAGTCCAGGGGGCTCACCTGGATCCTGAAACGAAGGCCCTTCAACTCCTTTCCCTTCGCCTCAAGGGTGACAAAACCCTCGGGCGCCCCTTCCAGGTCTTCTTCCCTGGCCAGGACCGGACGGATCACCGCGTGAGGACAGACGAAAGCACACTGGTTGCATTGGATGCAGTGCTCGGGCTGCCATTCGGGTATATTGATAGCGATTCCCCTCTTTTCGTACTGGGTGGTCGCCGTGGGGAAGATCCCGTCAGGAGGCAAAGCGCTCACCGGCAGTTTATCCCCCTTCATGGCAAGCATGGGGCGCATGACCTCTCTTACGAAATCCGGCTCATCCCTCTCCATATAAGCTTCCTGTCCGGCCGTGAGCCAAGTCTCGGGGACATCGATCTTTTCAAGGGACCCAAGGGCCCGGTCCACGGCCTCGATATTCATTTGGACGATCTTTTCACCCTTCTTACCGTAAGTCTTTTTGATGGCTTCCTTGATGTGATCGATGGCTTCCTCGGGCGGAATCACATTGGCGATTTTGAAAAAAGAGGCCTGCATGATCATGTTGATTCGCCCCCCAAGTCCAATCTCCTGGGCGATCTTGACTGCATCGATGTTATAGAAATTGATCTTTTTCTGGGCGATTGTCCTCTTCATGGAGTCAGGTAGATTCTTTTCAAGTTCCTCCAGGTTCCAGGGGGAGTTAAGCAGGAAGGATCCTCCCTCACGGATTCCATCAAGGATGTCGTACTGCTTGACAAAGGCTGGGTTATGGCAGGCAATGAAGTCGGCATGGGTCAACAGATAAGAAGAACGAATCCGGTGGGGAGAGAATCGCAGATGACTCATGGTGATTCCACCGGATTTCTTCGCGTCATAGGCAAAATAGGCCTGGGCGTACATATCGGTGTTTTCACCAATGATCTTTATGCCGTCCTTGTTGGCGCCGACAGTTCCGTCCGAGCCGAGTCCCCAGAATTTACACCGGACCGTGCCCTCGGGTTCCGATTCAAACTCATCGGTCACTTCCAGAGAGGTGTGGGAAACATCATCCACGATACCCACCGTGAAGTGGTTCTTCGGGGCTGTTGAGCGAAGATTATCCAGAACGGCCTTTACCATGGCGGGTGTAAAATCCTTGCTTCCGAGTCCGTACCGCCCGCCAACAACGAGGGGTTGATCATCCCTTTCCTTGAAAATCGTGCATACATCCTGGTACAAGGGTTCCCCAAGGCTCCCGGGGGCCTTGGTGCGGTCCAGGACCGCAATCCTTCGGGCCGTGGCGGGCAGGGCCCTGAGAAAGTGTTCCCTAGAGAAGGGCAGATACAACCTTACTTTGACAAGCCCAACTTTTTCGCCCTGTTGCGTCAAATAGTTGACGGTCTCCTCGGCAACATCACAACTGGAGGCCATGGTAACCAGCACCCGATCCGCTTCCGGATCTCCCACATAGTCAAAAAGGCCGTAAGATCGACCCGTCAAGTCGCCCACTTTCTCCATTTCTTCCTGGACGATGTAAGGGATCCTTTCATAGTAGGGATTGGATGCCTCCCTGCTTTGGAAGAAGATATCCGGATTCTGATTAGTCCCCCTGAGTTGAGGGTACTCGGGATTCATGCACCGGCTCCTGAAATCTTCAATGGCTTCCCAATCGACAAGACCCGCCATGTCCTCGTAATCGATCATCTCTATCTTCTGGATCTCCATGGAAGTCCGGAATCCGTCGAAGAAGTGAACAAAGGGCAGACTTGCACGAATACTGGCCAGGTGTGCTACCAGGGCCAAATCCATGACTTCCTGGACCGAAGCGGAGGCAAGGAGGGAAAACCCTGTTTGCCGGACTGCGTTGATATCGGAATGGTCTCCGAAGATGCTGAGGGCATGGCTTGCAATGGCCCTTGCCGAGACGTGAAAGACGGCGGGCATGATTTCACCCGCAATCTTGTACATATTGGGAATCATAAGCAAAAGGCCCTGGGAGGCCGTAAAGGTCGTCGAAAGGGCGCCTGCCGCCAAAGCTCCGTGAACAGCGCCCGCGGCACCGGCCTCGGATTGCATTTCAACTACCTTCAAAACCTGCCCGAAGATATTTTTCCGTCCATGGGCGGCCCATTCATCGCAGTATTCTCCCATACTGCTGGATGGCGTGATCGGGTAGATCGCCGCCACGTCGCTCAAGGCATAGGCCACATGGGCGGCGGCTTCGTTTCCTTCTATGGTCTTCATTTTCCCTGTCATAATCCAATTTCCTTTCTTTGAGTTCCGGTTTCACAACTTCGTTATTCTTCACTGAAACGACAAGAGACTCGGGGTGTCCGGTCTCCCGCCCGATTCCAGGGGTTGCCCTGAGGGTAAATCATAAAACCGGGCATCCTGCTTCATCACCCGGTCAGGGTGAATACTGAATACGAAAAAACAGGCGCCCGAAGCAAAATCCCTTCTTGCCCGGGGCCTAAAGGGTATCATGTCGGGAGAGCTGAAGAGATTATTAGGTCACAGATGAGAGGGCAGGACCAGGATTATTTCATCACCCGCATAGTAAAAAGGACCGCATGACCCGATGTAACCGGCACAAAAATCTCCAATTCCCCGAAGTTCCACTAAACGAAAAATTTTGCCCCACTAGCTCTGGCCTGTCAACACCTTTTGCACTTCTCAACGTCCGGTGCTTGAAGGAGGAGGCAACCTTTGTCCCGGACCGACCTTCCTCCTTTACTTGCCACAATACGGAAAAACATGATAGGAAACGGTCATAACTTTTACCTAGTGTCCATCCATAAATGGCCCTTTTACCCAATCTCTGCGTCAGGCTCAGATTTTAATCCTCGAAATAGTTTAATGTATTCCTGTGGTTAAAATCTTCGCCTTCCTTGACGTTGAACAAAATTGCCTATTTATGGATGGACACTACCTAAATTGAGCGATTTCCGAGTTTTTAGGAGACCTGCCTGAGGCAGGCAAACCCGCTAAACGGCTGGCGGGCAACTGCAAGGTGCGCGAGCCGCGCCAAACAACCGGCGGGCATGCCCTTGACCTTACAGGTTTGATACCTTATCGGGACACTACTATGTACCCTTTTGATACATCTAAATAAAAGGATCTCATCAAAATTTTGAAATGCTCAGTTTAGGTTTTATTATCAAGACCTTGGGAATGATCATGAAAAGGGAATATCCCTCTCACCCAGTGGTTGGTGTGGCAGGGGTCATCTTTCAAGGGCCAAGGGTACTCCTGGCCAAAAGGAGTAAGGATCCCGGCAAAGGGACATGGAGTCTCCCCGGGGGAGGTGTCGAACTCGGTGAAACCCTGGAAGAGGCCCTGAAGCGTGAGATCCTCGAAGAAACAGCCCTTGAAATCCGAATCGGGGGTTTGGTCAGGGTCCTAGATAGAATCATGCGTGATGAAAAGGGTGCGGTTCGGTTTCACTATGTCTTGGTGGATTACTGGGGCTGGGTTCGGGGGGGAAGCCCGCGGGCGGGTTCGGACGCAAGCCAGATCCGCTTCGTGGACGTGACGGAACTCGACGTCCTCGACATCCATAAAGAGGTGAAGGACACGATTTTCCAGGCCATAAAAAAGAGAAACACAGGAAGAGGAGATCGTGTGGAAAATTAATGGCCGTTTATAGATGGGCACTAATGAATCAAATGAAGAAATCTATTCCAGTGGGGCCATGACCAGTAAACGATGAAGGCCTTTCCCTTGATGTCCCTTTCCGGAACAAATCCCCAGAACCGGCTGTCATTACTGTTATCACGATTGTCACCCATTACGAAGTAATGCCCTGGAGGAACAGTGACCGGTCCATATCCTGGCCTTTCACCTTGTCCTTCTTTGATGGCGTAATAGCCATGCTCATCTTTTATAGGTTTCCCATCGATCAGGATACGAGTTCCTTCGATCTTCACCGTTTCTCCGGGAAGGCCTATAACCCTTTTTATAAAATCCATGCTCCTGTCTTTTGGGAAAATAAACACAATCACGTCATTTCTCTTAGGCTTGCTTACAGGGATGATCGTTGTGCGGAGCAAGGGGAGCTTCACCCCATAAATAAACTTGTTGACAAGGATACGGTCTCCCACCAGGAGCGTGGGCTTCATGGAACCGGATGGGATCTTGAAAGGCTGGACCACGAAAGTCCGAATAAGCAGTGCGAGCAAAACAGCGATTGCCGCCGCCTCGAAATATTCCCTGAAAGTACTCTTCTTTTTGATAGGACGACTGTCTCTGGGTCTTTCCAATGCCACACTCCCAAGGTAGTGCCCATCCATAAACAGCCCTTCTCCGGGTCAAACTCAAACCGGGGGCCTGCCAGAAGGGTAGGGAGGCCGCCAGGCGTGGAGAAATTTTAATCCTCGAAATACTTCAGTCTGTTCCTGCGAATAAAAATTTCCTGCTTTATGGATGGACATGAGGTAGTAAAACTTTTTATCCAGCGAAAAACATGAAAAGTCTTCGAAACACTCTGCAGGCCTGACCAAAAAACCGCAAAGCCGAAGGCGAGGGTGAATATAATCGCTATACACAAACATTGTAAAGAAAAATTTCATGCATCCCCAAAAAAATAGCCTGATCAGGCCTATCCGCGGCCGTATTGGCATAGATTTAGCATTAAAAATGGAAAATTCCACAAAAAATCCGGACAAACATTACCCAAATATACACTTTTATATATAAATTATATAAAATAGAGTTAATTTATAAAAAATATCTTGACAAAATTGCACACTTATTCAAAAATAACTCAAATGGAAGAAAGTATTAGCAGTCGAATTTACCCTTTGGAGGGAGCATTGGGCAGGAACAGAGTGAAAGAACTCAGAGAGAGGCTCTTGATGAGCAAGGCGGAATTGGCCAGAAAGGCGGGGGTTTCTCCTCTAACCATAGACCGGATAGAGAAGGGGAAGAATTGCCGGATGGAAACCAGGAGAAAGGTTATCCTGGCCCTCGGATATGACCTCTCCGACAAGGACAAGATCTTTCCCGAACCGTAAGAAGGAACCACAATGCCTATCTCCAAGCGCAATCAGCTCATCGGCCTTGACATCGGATCCCACTCCATCAAGCTGGTCGAGATCGACCACACCAAGAAGGGCATGGTCCTGAAAAACTTCGGTGTGATCGGCCTGCCCGAGGACGCCATATCAGAAGGCACGATCAAGGAAATGGAGATCGTGGCCTCCTCCATCAAGACCCTGTATAAAAATTTAAAAATCAAAAATAAAAATGTAGCCACCTCTATTTCCGGTTATTCCGTGATCGTGAAGAGAATCAGTATTCCCAAGAGGGAAGAAACGGAACTGGAATCCACAATACAGGACGAGGCGGAACAATACATTCCTTTTGATATCAACGATGTCAACCTCGATTATGACATCCTGTCGGTTTCTGAGGAATCCCCTGAAGACAAAGAAGAGGGTGAAAAAGGCGACCTCATGGACATAATGCTGGTGGCTGCCAAGAAAGACATTGTAGATGACTATGTGGGCCTCCTTCACTTGGCTGGATTAAATCCCGCCGTGCTCGATGTGGACGCTTTCTCCCTTCAAAACGCCTTCGAGGCGAGTTACGAGGACATCACGGGTTGTTATGCCATCGTGAATGTCGGAGCTGAAGAATTGGGAATCAATGCCATTAAGGACGGCATTTCTCTCTTTACCAGGGATTCCTCTTATGGAGGCTTTCAGATCAATCAGGCCATTATGGAGAAATTTGATGTCACGTACGAAGAAGCTGAAAGGATCAAATTAGGCGAGCAAAGAGAAGACCTTGACCTGGAGGCCTTAGAAGAAATATTTACATCAGTTACCGCCGAATGGGTTAGTGAAATAAAGCGCGCCCTTGATTTTCTCTCCACAACCTATCCGGACGAATCCATAGAAAAAATTTTTCTTTGCGGCGGTTCCTGTCGATTGCCGGGTTTTCGAAAATACTTGGCCATAGAAACTGAAATCCCCGTGGAGGAATTCAATCCCTTTGTCAATCTCAGCATCAAAGAAAAAAACTTCGATCCCAAATACCTGACTTACGTGGCTCCCCAAGCCGCCGTTGCAGTTGGTCTCGCGTTGAGGAGTGTGGGGGACAAATGATACGAATCAACCTGTTGCCCTTCAGGGCCGCCAGAAAAAGGGAAAATATCAAGAGACAGATCACGGTCTTCATCCTTTGCGTGGTCTTGGTCCTGTGCGGGTTCACCTATTTTTACCTGGGATTGAGGGGTGAAATATCGGATTTACAGAAAAAAAGGGACGGACTTCAGGCGGAGCTTTCAAAACACCAGGCCACCTTGAAGAAGATCACCCAACTTGAAAAGAAAACCAAAGAGCTGAAGCAGATGCTGAATGTCATCCGGGATCTGGAAAAGGCCAAGACCGGACCGGTCATGCTCCTCGACGAGATTGCATCTGCCGTGCCGAAAGGAAAATTGTTCCTCACTTCTCTCAAGGAATCCAAAGGGATTCTAACCCTTTCGGGGACGGCCATGGACAATGAAACCGTCGCCCTTTTCATGACCAGGCTGAAGGCAATGGATCACATCCTGGACGTGGACCTGAATACCACTCGCATGAAAGATCTCCCCAAGTACGGCCTGAGAGTCTCGGAATTCGAACTGAAATGTAAAACTTATATTTTTAAAGAAGAACAAAAAGTAGCGAAGAAAAGCAAAAGAAAAAGAAGAAAATAGAAAAGGCATTGTGTAAAAGCTGAGGATATGGGCACGATGGACTCTGGTGGTATCATAGAAAAAATCGGAAACATTAAGATGCCGATACGGGTGGGCATCTTCCTGGGCACCCTCGTGCTGCTCACAGGTGCCTTCCTCATGCTTTTCTACTTTCCCATGAAGGAAGACATAAAAAAGGGCGAGCAGGAGATCAGGAGTCTTGAAAACAAGTTACGAAAAACCTTGATCAAGGCGAAAAAAATTAAAGAATTCGAGGCTGAATTTGCGCGTGCCGAGGCCCGGTTCCAGGAAGCCTTGCGGCTCCTTCCCAAGGAGAAGGAGATACCGAGCCTCCTTAAGACTATCACCCAACTGGGAAGTGATTCCAGGTTGCAGTTCCGCCTCTTCAGCCCGCGAAAAGAAACCTCAAAGGGCTTTTACATGGAAATTCCCGTCTCCATTGAAGTGAGTGGATCCTATCACGATGTAGCAGTATTCTTTGACAAAGTGGGACGGATGGACAGAATCGTCAACATACTTAACGTATCCATGAAGCCGGTCAAAAAACTGTCGACCACCCTTCTTACGACTTGTGATGCGGTAACCTATCGGTTCACGGGTAAGGTCAATGAAAAAAAGAAAAAGGGCAAATAAAGTTTTACTTCTTTTAATATTATGTATCGTGCCCCTTCTACAGGTTAAGGCCGCTCAGGTCATCTACAAGCCACCCCGGCCGATGAAAAATGCGGGAGATACCGGGATTACGGCCAAGGTGGAGGAACCGAAAAAACACGTTGCCTACTTCTATGATCCGAGGGGGAAAACGGATCCTTTCAAGCCTTTTATTGCCGAAAAGGAAGAGGTTGCCGCCGAAAAGAAACAAAGGCCTAAAACTTATCTCGAAACAGTCGACCTGTCCCAATTGGAGCTTATAGCCGTCATCGTGAGCTCTAAGGGGAAATGGGCCATGGTACGTGATTCCAAGGGAACAGGTCACGTGATCCGGGAAGGGACACCGATCGGAACCAACGGGGGAAAGGTTGCCCTGATAACTGACAGGGGAGTCGTAATCCGGGAAAAATACAGGGATTTCAGAGGGAACACGAAATACCGGGAAATAGCCAAGAAGGTTCCCGAAATACGATAGTTCTTAATCCGAATAAACCCCTTGATATATGATCATGGGGAAGCAGTTCGGAAAATTTTCAGCCATTTCCAATTTGAAGGAGATCGTCCATGGGAAACATAATGTGCCTGCGTAAAGTGAGATCATCTTGTCTCATGGGCCTAATTATATGCCTCGTGGTCCTGAATTCCTGCGCCTCGACCGGGACCAAGAAAAAAGCCGCTGAAGGCCCTGCAGTGCCTGTGGTCAAGTCGATCGACGTTGTCACCCCTGAAGGGAAAACCCTCGTCCAGATTCAGAACTCCGGGGATGCGCGGTTCACGGCCTTTCACCTGGCAAACCCTCCCAAGGTGATTGTGGACATCCGGGGAGTCAAGGGGGATGGCCTACCCAGCCGAATGGACGTAGGAAAAGGCGTGATAAAGAGCATTGAAACCATGAAGAGCGAATCCCAGAGCATGACCACACGAGTCCAAATCGACCTCAAAGAACCCGTCGATTACAGGGTGGAATCCTCGGACAACCTGATCCGGGTCTCCCTTGCGCCGAAACGGACCGTTTCACCGGGCACCATGGCTACCCTCCCGGTCACACCAACCCCCACTGAAGAAGAAAAAGAAAGGGAGCCCGCCTCCCCTAGGATCTTTGTAAGCGCAAAAAAATCCCCTTTGAACCAGATCCTCGGAATCGATTTTGTCATGCTCGAGCGGGGAAAATCCAGGATCGTTGTCACTACGGATAAAAAAGTTCCCTATCACTTAGACAGTGTGGCCCCTCTGGATCTTCTTTTGAGGCTGGAAAATGCGACAATCCCTCCCCAGCTCTTAAGGGAGATCGATTCTTCCCAGTTTAAGAGCGCCGTCACAAAGATCCGACCTTCTTATTCCGAGAAGGAAAAGAAAGTCGATATCGCAATCACCCTGAGGGAAAGAGTCCCATACCACATCGATCAAAAGGATGACGAGATTCAAATCGACTTTGAACGGTCCAACATCCTTCCCGCCGAGAAAAAAATCGTGCCCTTGAAATTGACCCAAGCCTCTCCAGGGAATGGGGACACAGAAGGAAAGACGGCCAGGCAGGCCTCTGAAGCGATAACTCCCGGGGAACCTGAGGCGATGCCCGGTTTCCTTAAAAAGGCCTATACGGGCACACCCATGACCATGGACTTTGTGAACGCCGATGTCACCAACGTACTCCGGTTGATCGCGGAGGTGAGCAACCTGAACATAGTGTGGGGTCCCGAGGTCCAGGGTACGGTCTCCATGCGCCTTAAAAACGTTCCCTGGGACCAGGCCCTTGACCTCATCCTGGCCAACAACAACCTGGCCAAAAGGGAATCGGGGAACGTGGTATGGATCACCACCAGGGCACAGATGGCTCAGATCGAAGCAGAGGAAAAACGAAAACGCAAGGAATACGAGGCCGAGAAGAAGCGAAGGGAGGAAGAAGAGTTAAGGCTGAAGGAAAAGAAAAAGAAACTGGCGCCCATAGAGACGGCCTATATCGGTGTTGACTTTGCATCCGTGGATGATATCAAGTCCCACATTGAGGCCATCTTGACCGAACGGGGCAAGGTGAGCGTGGACAATCGGACGAGCACGGTGATCGTTCAGGATATCAAACCGGTCATAGAAAAGGCCAAGGAACTGGCCGAAAAATTTGACACCCCCGTAAAACAGGTCATGATCGAGGCCCGTATCGTGGACGCCACGACGGATTTCGCCCGGGATCTGGGGATCAAGTGGGATAAGTTCCAGTTCCAGAACCGGAACTCCCTTGACGCCCTTTTCGCGAGCTTCGGGGGAACACCCGGCTCGGTGACGCCAACTGATCCCAATCCCGACGATGCGACGATCCAATGGCCCCACGGGGGTAAGCTATACAGCCCCACCTTCACCAGCCCTGCTCCTTCAACATGGAGTCCTAACATGGGCCTGGCCTTTGCCAACCTGAGCGCCCTTGGTTACACAGCTACCATTCTCGACGCCAAGCTCGCTTTGGCGGAAACTGAAGGGAAATCCAGGACCATCTCCGCTCCCAAGGTCCTGGCAAGCAACGGGGAAAAGGCCGTCATCAGCCGGGGAGACACGTTTTACTTACAGGCCGCAGAGAACGTGGAGCCCAAGGAAGTAGTTGCCACCCTGAGGCTGGAAGTCACTCCGGTAGTGAGTTACAATAATTACATCACAATGAAGATCGCCCTTAAAGACGAACAGCAAACGGGATTGTCATCAAAGACCGGAAAAGAGCTGGAGACCCAACTGATGGTCAAAAGCGGAGAGACCATCGTGATCGGAGGTATTTACACAGAGGACAGTTCCTTGCATGAAGGGGGCATCCCAGGTCTGCGGCGAATCCCGATCCTCGGGTGGCTCTTCAATGCCAGGAAGAAAACTACCCAGAAAACAGAGCTTCTCATATTCCTTACGCCGACTGTAGTCACGAACCAGACGTAAAAAAGTCCCCCCTGTACAGGGAATCGGCAACATCGATGATCTCCAAGAGGCGGTTTACGTGGTGGTCGGCATCAAGTTGCCTGTTCTTATATGCCACGAAGGGAACTCCCGCCGCCCTTGCCGTTTCCTGGTCCACCGCAGAATCGCCCACATAGAGTGCCTGCCGGGAGCCTATTCCAAAATGATTCAAGATTTTTTGGAGGCATTCGGGGTGGGGTTTCGGGCGCTTCACGTCCAGGGATGAGACCACGATATCGAAAAAGTCCTCCAGCCCATTACTCTCAAGGACCCGACCGATGGTGTTACTCCGGTTGGTCGCGACGGCCAGGCCGAAACGGCCCTTGAGCCTACCAAGCAATTCCCTCAGTCCCGGCTCCATCTCCATGTCCCTGATGAACGGGCCGTAGTCCATCTCCATCCTGTAAGTCAGGGCCGCTTCCAGGTAAGGTGTTCCCTCAAAGATGGATCGAACGGATTCATCGGCCGTCGCCATGTGCACAAAAGCGATCTTGTCCTCCGTCATTGGCGGGAGGCCGAAGTGGGCCAGGAGGTGGTTGTAGAAATTAATATTGGCACGGCGGGAATCAAACATCACGCCGTCACAATCGAATATCACCGCGCATCTTTTTTTCATGATGATCTGTTGACGGACCCCCGAAGAATTTTCAATAATGAGGCACCTTAAGGGAAATGGGTGATCCTGTCAATCGGTATCAAGGGCGGAGAAGGTGATCTCTGAATCCCATTCCCGGGTATCTGACCAGTTCCAAAAGCCCAGACCAGTGGACGAGAGGAGACACATGGCTTCTGAAAGAAAATCTTCAACATCCGAGATTGAAACCGATTACCTAGTCATCGGCAGTGGGATTGCAGGCTTGTTTTTCGCCCTTCATGCCGCCCGGACCGGAACGGTGGCCATCGTAACCAAGAAGGAGGTGATGGATGCCTCCACCAATTACGCCCAGGGGGGCATAGCCTCGGTCCTGGATCCCGAGGACAGCCCCGAGCTTCACATCAAGGACACCCTTGAATCAGGGTGCGGTCTCTGCCATGAAGACGTCGTAAGGATGGTTGTGGAGGATGGACCCGCAAGGATTCAGGACCTGATCGACCTGGGTGTCGCCTTCTCCAGGCAGGAGGGAGACAGCTATACACTCGACCTCGGGATGGAAGGGGGACACAGCAGGAGGCGGATCGTCCATACAAAGGATCTCACCGGCCATGAAGTGGAGCGGGTGCTTTTGGAAAGGGTCCGGGAAAATGACAACGTCACGATTTACGAAAACCACATGGCCATCGATCTCATCACCACCTCCAAGATATTGAAACGGGGCATCGTCAACTCCGAATCCAGGGAGACCTGCTGGGGCGCATACGTATTTGATGCGATAGGCAAACGAGTCATCACCGTCCTTGCCCGCACAACGGTCATGGCCACAGGGGGTGCCGGGAAGGTATATCTTTATACCAGCAATCCAGACATTGCCTCAGGGGATGGTGTGGCAATGGGATATCGGGCGGGAGTAAAGGTCGCCAACATGGAATTTGTCCAGTTTCACCCCACTTGCCTTTACCATCCCGAGGCCAAAAATTTCCTTATCTCGGAAGCCGTACGTGGGGAAGGCGGAATCCTCCTGGATAAAAAGGGGAATCCTTTCATGGAGAAATACCATCCGCTCAAGGATTTGGCCTTCCGGGACGTAGTGGCCCGATCGATTGATATGGAATTGAAAAAGAGCGGTGAGGAATGTGTCTACCTGGACATCAGCCACCGGCCGGCGGATTTCATAAAGAAGCGGTTCCCCCATATATACAACACCTGTCTCAACTTCGGGATCGATATCACTAAGGAACCGATCCCGGTGGTCCCCGCTGCCCATTACATGTGTGGCGGTCTTTTGACGGACAAGGACGGCCTTACTAATATCGACAATCTATATGCGATCGGGGAAGTGGCCTGCACTGGTTTGCACGGAGCGAACCGCCTGGCCAGCAATTCTCTTCTGGAGGCCCTGGTTTTTGCCAGGAGGGCCGCAGACAAGGCCTCCCGGACGCTGGAGGAAAAGCGGGATAAACCGTTGCCCAAAGCGCCCCTGTGGGATCCCGGTACGGCCACCGACAGCGAAGAACTGGTGATCGTGACCCACAACTGGGACGAAATCAGGCGGTTCATGTGGAACTATGTGGGCATTGTAAGGTCGAACAATCGGTTGGCGAGGGCGAGAAGCCGGGTGGAAATCATTCAGAATGAGATCAGAGAATACTATTGGAACTTTACCGTTACAAGGGATCTCCTGGAGTTGAGAAACCTCGCCCAGGTAGCCGAACTCATCATCACCTGCGCTTCCCTCAGGAAAGAAAGCCGAGGGCTGCAATACAACCTGGACTATCCTGCGCAAGACGACGTGCACTGGAAAAGGGATACGGTCATCTGGCGCTAGCGCACCCCCGGGCCGATCCTTTTTGGTCCGATAATGACTCAATCAATATTCGGCATACCTTCTCCGGGAGGCCAATGGGGAAGAAGCCTTTTCCTCCCCGTGGTCATGTACCTCTCCGGTCTCGACATCCATCCAGGACTTGATATAGGCCACGATGAGCCCGCATACCACCACCGTCAGGGCGAGGTATAGAAAGCCCATGAAGATCAGATAGTCAATATTCCATTGCCATTCAAATGAAAACGGGGTCATATCTTCTCGTCTCCCTGATCGCGCGTTCCGTCCCTATGGTTCAAGAGAACCCGGGATCCGGGACACGTCTCTATTTCAGGTTTAGGAATGGTCCGGGTTCAAGGTTCTTTCCATCGGAAAGACCGGCAAGTACCGGTATGCGGCGCTGAAGAGCAAAAACCCGTAACCGATCACCGCCATCGCAATCCCCCACTCCTGCCAGCTTGGGAGGTAACTCCAGAATCGATCAAAGGGCATCACGGGGATGGCAAGGGTGACGATGACGAAAAAGAACCGGTTGAAAACGATCCCGGTGCAATTCAGGAGGCAACCGGTTATCAGCCATTTCCCGTTCTGTCTCGCTTTAGGTGTTATCAGGATCACCGCTGGGACCACGCCGAACAACAACAATTCCGCCACGAGAAGCCAGGCGCCGTAAGGCCCTTCCTTAAAAAAATCCATAAAGGTGAGACCGGCAGAGGGGACGATACCTTTAGCCCAACCCAGAGTATCGATGAATTTCAGGATCAGGTATCCGCTCAGGAGCCATCCGGAAATCTTGGCCAAAAGCTGAACAGCATTGTCCGGAACGAGTTTTTTCCTGGCAATGGCCTCGGTCAGTTTGGTGCAAAGAATCGTAAAACTCGGCCCTGCTGCTATGGCGGAAAAGACAAAGAGGAAAAACGTGCTGGGCCAAACGTAAAATCCCCATCGATCTGCAAAGGGCCTGGCATACATTACTCCGAACATCCCACCTAAAGATCCCTGGTGGAAGAAGGAAAGAAAGGTCCCCGTTGCGGCAAACAGGGCCATGATGTGGTGGAGGTTGTGCCCGAAAAAATGGAATTCTTTGATCTTATCGAGCTTTCTGTTTTCCAGGATGAGAGGGAGAAATTCGATGGCGAGAACCCCCAGATAGCAGGTGATACAAAAGGAGACCTCCGTGAGCATGGAGTGTACATTGGCATGCCAGAAAATGAACCAACCCCGGATCGGCTGTCCGATATCTATCCCCAACATCGCCACAGCGCCCGAATAGCAGATGAACCCTATGATAACCGCTGCATTGATGATATTGCGAAGTTCCTTACGACCGATAATGTAAGTCAGGAAACCCGTGAAAAAGGCCCCAGCCCCAAGGGCGATAACCGCCAGATCAAACACAATCCAAAGGGCAAAGGCGAAGATATTGCTCATATTGGTCTGGTTGAGACCTTTCCAAAGAACCAGGAAAGCAGAAACGCCGCCCCAGGCGAGGAGGGCAAGCCAGGGCAAGGTCCAGAGGAAAAAGGTCCCTGGGGAACATCGCTTTACGCCGTCAGGTAAAAGTGCGGAATCCATTCATCCATCCTCCAAAGAAAACGGTCAAATGATCGTATTGAGGAAGGGGTTTGAAGCTGCTCAGCCTTCAAGCCTTCATTACAGGTTTGAACTCTCCGGGCAAATAGTTATCCCCCATCTTCCGGACCCAATCCTTGCTCGAAAGGTAGTACACCTTCGGATCCGTGCCGAGTCGTTCGAGAAGCCGGAAGGCACGGGGGCTCTTGCTCAGCTTAGTGACCTTGTGTTCGGGATTGTTCAGATCACCGAAGGTAATAGCCTGTGCAGGGCAAACCTCAGCACAAGCAGTCACGTATTCCCCTTCTTCCAATTCCCGCCTCCCCTCCGCGTATGCCTGGTTTTTGGCCCGCATGAGGCGATGATGGCAGAAGGTGCATTTCTCGATAACACCCCTCATCCTCGGAGACACCTCCGGTGAAAGGTAGCGTTCCATCCCTTTGGGAAACACACCGTCCCACCAGTTGAAGTACCTTGCATGGTAAGGACAGGCGGCCTGGCAGTACCGGCACCCTATACACCTTGTATAGATCTGGCTGACGATGCCGGTGTTGTAATCCATTCTCGTAGCGGTAGCCGGACAAACCGACACGCAGGGCGTATGATGGTGGCAATGCATACAAGGTCTCGGAAGATAACAGACCTCTGTCTCGGGAAAAGGCTTCCCGTTGGTTATCTCGTATACACACATCCAGGTGATGTTCCGCGACTTGTCGGATTCATCAGGTCTGGTGGTGACGTTATTCTCGGCCGCACAGGCCACTACACAGGCCCCGCATCCGGTACATTTGTCCAGATCGATCACCATTCCGTACTTGTGTTTTCCGTGCTCCTCTTTCATCCTTTACCCCGTCCTCAAGCGAACCTTAATTTTTCCGTGTCCACGATTACGCCCTGGAGATCTTCACGCGAGTATTCCACCAGGCTGGCAGGCCGCTAAGAGGATCCCTCCGCGGGCTGATAAGATCGTTCGGATTGACGCCCTTGCCTTTCTGGTACTCGTCGTAGGCATGGTGACCGAATCCGAGGGGAAGAAACACGACTCCCGGCATCGCTCCTTCAAAAAGATGCACCCGTACCCGGACCCTGCCAGCAGGAGAGTCCACGTATATTCGATCACCCTCCTTGAGATGGTATGTCGAGGCGGTCCCGGGGTGGATCTCTGCAAAGGATTCATTCTCACTCAGCTGGTAGTCGAAGAGGGTTTTGTTCAAAAAGTGCGGGTTGGGCCAGGGGCCGCTCGATAGGTTGATCAATTCGTAAGGCACTAATAAAAGGGGATAGTCCCCGGAAACCTCTGCGGACTCGAAATGGGGCATAAAGGCCTCGTCTCCCGTCGAAGTGACGTCCGCACTCTTCAAGGCCTCTTCTATAGACGTCTTCCCGCCGTTACCCGGGAAGGCCTCCTGAAGGGAGGTACAGTAGAATTCAAACTTCCCAGAAGGGGTTTTGAATAAATCGGCCCAACCGCCGTATCTAACCAAAGGTCTATACCAGAATCCTCCCTTTCTAAGGCCCTTCCAAAAGTCCTGGAAGGACCCATAATCCGCCTTGTAAATGGCCGGCCGGGTAAGGCTCTTCCAAACCGGTTTCCCCCCGTCATAGCGGGTAAGTCCCGGACCGGACTCGTAAAGCCCCCTCACCCGGGCCTGGAGAGCCTCTTCGAAATTCTTCCAGGGAAAGGAATCCTTCATTTTCCCGCCCAGCCTTCGGGCGAGTTCGATCACCACATCCCCGCTATGCCTGGTATCGTAAAGCGGCTTCACGACCGGTTTCGTCACCCCATAGAGGGGATACTGAAGACCCCTGGGCCGGGGGATATCCTCTACTTTTTCCAGAGGAGAATGATCAGGGAGGATCAAGTCCGCCATCAGGGCGGTATCATCCCGGAAAGGAGAAAAGCTCACGATAAAAGGAATCTTTTCCAATGCCCGCCTGAAAAGACCTCCATCTGGCAGGGTAAACACGGGATTTGCCCCGAAAACGAGTAACATATCAACAGCTGAGGGATCTTGAAGAAGGGCTTCGGAAAAACCGTTGATCAGGGAATCGGTAAAGGGGTATCTCTCTCCTGCCTGATCGAGGCGCCCTTTCGCCCATCCCGCCTCCGTGACCGCATCCGCCTCGATCTCGGGCCAGCCTCCCAGGGGCACAGGGTCCTGGAGAATGACGCCTCCGGGGCGGTTTATACGCCCGGCAAGGGCGTTCAATGCCTGGACGGCCATACATTCGAGCAGGTTTCCGTTCACATCCCCCTTCCCTTTGCCGAATAAGGCCACCGGTTTTTTTGCCCTTGCGAAATCTTCTGCAAGGGCCACGATCCGCCCCGCATCAACTCCCGTGATAGCCGAGACCTTTTCAGGCGTGTATTTATGTAACACAAGGGTCTTGAATCCCTGGTGTCTCGTCCCGTCATCGTCAAGCCAATCCTCGAAACCGAAAGCATAGTGGTCAATGAAGTCCCGGTGATAAAGACCTTTCTTCACCATGACATGGGCCAGACCCAGCGCCAGGGCGGTCTCAGTTCCCGGCCTTACGGCCACCCACTGATCAGCCTTGGAGGCTGTCAGGGAAGCCTTGGATTCCACCTGCACGACCTTCACTTTACGGTTCCCAGCCTCCCGGTCGTGCCAGATGCCCCATGCGTGAATCATCCGCCCCGGGGCCCCCCAGCCTTCGATGAGTCCGCATCCGAAACTGAGAACGAAATCTGAGTTTTCCAGGTCATAGGCCATGGACCTTGATGAACCCGTCATGAGCCTGTTGGCAATCCTGCAGGTATCGTCGGCATCAGGAATCCGGAGGTAATTGGGACTCCCCACAGATCGAATAAATCTTTCCACCAGATGGGCCATGGTTGATTCCCTGGGGTAACCGTTCACAGCCGCCAGGGCCTCCGGTCTTCCGTTTTTTCTCAAATCCCTGATGCGATCTAGGACTTCCCGAAGGGCCTCATCCCAGGATATGGGCACAAAATCTCCGGATCCCCGGGACCCCACGCGTTTCATGGGGCTGGTGAACCGAATGTTCTCATTGTAAAGAAGTTGGAGACCCCCGGCACCCAAAGGGCAAATCCCACCGGGATTAACTGGATAATCCGTCCGTCCTTCGATCTTGACGGCCCGCTCCTCCACCTTGCGAACCTCGATCCCGCACCCCCCGGGGCAAAGGGTGCAAAAGGTGCTCTCCAGGGTGACTTCCCCTACCGGCGGGACAGGGACCCAGGGCCAGTTCTGCGTCCAGATGGCCACATCATCAGTGAGTTTCCAGGGAAGCGGAGTCAGGTTGATCCCTACAGCGCCGCCGACGAGCAATTTGATAAAATTTCTCCGGTTGAGAGCGATCCTATCGGTGAGCTTTTTATCCTTCGATTCCATAATTCCCATCCCTATTTATTTGTGGCAGACAAAACAGGCGTTGTTCTGTTCCTGGCCCTTCCTGGTATGACATTCGGCACAGTCGTCCATCTTCATGCTGTCCCACGGATTAGACTTGTAACCAGCGATATTTTTACCCCAGATGTTGATGCTGTACCCCGTTAGCCTATTCCGTCGATAGGGGGGCAAATCATCGCTCTTTCCATGATCCCCATGGCATTCGCGACACTCCACTTTCCCCATCTTGACGTGTGCGATATGGGAAAAATAAACGCAATCAGGTTGCCTGTAATAAGAAAGCCAAGGGACCTCTTTCCCCTCAGCCACGTATTCCTTGAGGAATCTCGCCTCCTCCGGGTCCTCACCCAAGGGGGACTCCGGATCGTCGTGGCATTCCATGCATTTCCCGATCTTTGGGATTCCCTCGAAGGTCCCGTCCTCGCGAAAACCGTGGCAATAAAGGCACCTTTCGATTTCGGTCTCACCTTCGATCCCGATATCCGGCATGGAATGGATTGCATGGCTGAAACGAAGAGGTTGGAACTCCTTCGAATAAAGAGCCATGGGGAAAACCACCCATCCTATCAGGAGGGCGGGGACGAGGCCGGCCAAGAAGTAAACCAATCCGCTCCGCAAAGGATGGGTGACGAGATTCGAATAATAAGACAAGACCACGTGAACAAGCGTAGAGATCCACCCCCCCTTTGAAGATCCGTCAGAGGGCACTTTTTTGTTTTCCATTGGGTTAGTCCTCACAGGCAGAAAAGGTTATTGCTCAACGGGTGGGTCAGCAATCCTTGCGTATTTACCCATTCACCAATCCTTTGTCAAGGAAAAAGCCATGAATAAACCTGGAAAATCAAACAAATAAGGAGATTCCACTGCTCATCGGAGGAGGCCGCCCAGCAGCAGCCTTTCCACCGCCGCTTTTGTTGGATTTCGTCCCGGTTCGGCAGGGAGCCCGGGCACCAGTCATCTCACGGGCATTTGTGGGGTGAGTTGTCAGACTCTCCTTTCCTTTGGCGCCTCAACGACCTCCCATAGGCAAATGTCAATCAAGAGAATTTCCTCATACGTTTCCGCCTTCTTTTCGCTGCCTTGGCCTGCTTCTTCTTCCTCTGGACACTTGGCTTGTCGTAGAAGCGTCGTTCCTTTATCTCGGAGAAAAACCCCTCCTTTGTCAATTTTTTCTTAAGATCTCTGATAGCCTTTTCTATCTGATTATCCTGTACGATTACTTTCATGGTGCAATCTCTTTCATTCTAAAATCTGTTTGACGGACACCGGATCCATTCTTTTACATCTGTTCCATCCGGTATTTCTGCGGCACCGGCCGGAGGCTGAAAATGGGTACGTTTTTAAAACCCATGATGAATCTCTGCATCCGAGACCCGATCCCAAAGGCACAAACAGAAAAGCATCTCTATCCCAGAGATGCTTTCCCGGACCTTGCCTCAACGATTGTAACGGTGTCTTCCTAGACCATACCGATTACACTCTCCTTGGGATCGAAAGGGGCGGTTCCGCTTTCGCCCTCTTAAGGGCCGAGAAGCATTTCTCCCGTGTGGTGGACGGCTTGATAAAACCGCAGGGTCTTTTCCACCGGTCAAGTCGGTCGTTCCCTTTGGTCACAGCGATCACCCCCTTTTCATACCCTGTTCCTTATTTCGCAACCAGCCTTCAGTATCTCAAACCCGCAATAACATGGGCCGGTAAAATCACAGGATTCACCTATATATAAAGCTCCCCCGGATTGTCAACCCTATTTGGAAAACCCGGTCGAAAGGACTCATTATTCCCCAGTCTATCAAGGGATCGGGATCAACTCTTGCGGACCACGAGCTTGGCCACGGATTCCACATGGTAGGTATGGGGAAACATGTCGACCGGTTGGATTTCAAGCACTTCGTACCTGTCCGCCAGCAGGGAAAGGTCCCGTGCCATCGTGCCGGGGTTGCAACTGACATAAACCACCCTCTCGGCCCCCAGTTCCATCACCCTGGCGGCCACCTTCTTATGCATACCCGCCCTCGGAGGATCAATGATCAATACATCCGGACTCCAATCCAAATTCTTCAGATTCTCCTTGATGTCCCCGAGGATGAAACGACAACAATGGACATCGTTGTCCCGGCAGTTCTTCACAGCATCCATAACCGCACTCTCGGCGATCTCCATTCCGACCACAGACTCGGCCTCCTTAGAAAGATAGATGGGAATGGTTCCCGTTCCACTGTAAAGGTCAAGGACCTTTTCAGAACCCGTAAGCTCTGCATATTCCGCAACCTTCCTGTAAAGACGATCAGCTCCGGATGTGTTGGTCTGAAAAAAAGAATTGGCCGAGACCTGGAAAGTATATGGGCCGATCCGGTCCCGTATGAAGCCGGGCCCGGAGATGCAGAGTTCTTTTTCTCCGACGGCGATTCCGGCTTTCCTGCTGTTGATATTGTTCACCACGGTGCGAACGGCGGGAAATGAACGGCCCAGCACATCGGCGATATGATTCAAAACGGGTAGATTCTCGCTTGATGTCACAACGTTCACCATCCACTCGTCAAAGGCCGAGGAGTACCTGAGGGTCAGGTACCTCCAAAAACCTTGATGGCTTCGAATGCCGTAAGGAGGAAGGCCGGTTTCTCTGACGATCTCCCTGACCTTCCGAAGAATCCGGTTCCCGGTATCGTGCTGGAGAAGACATGCCTCGATATCAATCACCTTGTAAAATGTACCAGGGGCGTGAAGCCCGAGGGCGAAATCCGTCTCCAGGCCTTCCACTCCCATCTCATGGGGCAGGAGCCATCTTCTGTCGGAAAAAGAAAACTCCATTTTATTGCGGTAGGAATAGATGTTTTCAGATGGAATGGTGGCATGAACGGGGACGTGGGGAAGACCACCGATCCGCGCCACGGCCTCCATTACCTGTTGGCGCTTGAAATCGAGTTGGCGCCCGTACTGCACATGCTGCCACTGGCACCCCCCGCAGTGTCCGTGGTAAGGGCATGGGGCTGCGATCCTGTCCGGGGACGGCTCAATGAGTTCCACCACTCGGGCCTCGGCGTAATCCTTCTTTTTTCGGATTACTCTGGCAAGAAGCCGATCTCCGCGCACGCCCCCCCGAACAAAAAGGACAAAACCTTCAACCCTGGCTACTCCGTGCCCTCCGAAGGCCATGTTCTCGATAGCAAGTTCCAGCAGGGCGCCTTTCTTGATATTCATATTGAAGTCTCCAAAAGGATCTAAAAGGATTTCACCACGTAGGAATAAACACTGTAACAGAAAATCAATCCCTTGATTACGATATCGGAGTGAGGGATTGAAGAACCCCAGCGGTCGATGCCTTGCATCGTCGACAAACCCGCGGTTTGCATGACTCAAGTGATAGCTTATTTTACAAGTGATAGAAAATTTTACAATATTTCCCGTCCAAACCACTCCAACCAACACCCCGGCCGGCCCAACCCCCCTGAAATCCTGGGAATTTCTTCAAAACCTGTTCCTGGCACACATCTTGCTTTATTTCTGGTAGCCAAACCAGAATTGGAGAACAAGCGGTCGTTGGAGGATGGGCATGCAGCAACGGATGCGGTTTTTCAAAAAACAGGAAGGGTTCACTTTACTTGAGCTGATCATGACAATGGTCATCCTGGCCATCCTTGCCACTATCGCTATCCCGACCTTCTCGGTCTGGCTGCCCGAATATCGACTCAAGAAAGCGGCCAGGGACCTATACTCCAATATCCAACTGGCCAAGATGCAGGCGGTACGGACCAATCGGGATCATACCGTTTCCTTCAATACCGGGGCCGGGCTCTATCAGGTCCTTGACAGCGGCGTGACGGTGGTAAAGACCGTGAACCTTTCCAATTACGGGAGCGGCGTCAGTTACGGTTTCGGGAACGCAACCAAGACAGTGCCCGGCGGGGTCCCGATCGACACCGTAAGCTATGCGGGAGACTCAGCGACCTTCAACCCGAGGGGTACGGGAGGCATGGGTTACGTATACCTTACCAACGAGAGAAGTACATCTTACGCCGTTGGAACGATCACCGCCGGGGCCGTGGTTCTGCGGAAATGGAACGGGGCCGACTGGGAATAAGTCGTTGGTGAAGAACCTATGGGGCTGAAAACAAGGGATGAAAAAGGATTGAAACGATGAATGCCAGGATACCCACGAATGAGGGATTCACGCTGGTCGAACTGCTGGTGGCGGTGGCCATTTCAGGGATCGTGATGGCCTCGGTTTATTCCAGTTATTATTCCCAGCAAAAGTCCTATATAGCCCAGGAACAGGTGGCGACGATGCAGCAGAACCTGCGAAACGCCCTCTTCCATCTGGAACGGGACATCCGGATGGCCGGATATGATCCCACAATGATGGCAGGGGCCGGAATCGCAAACGCCGGGAGTGATACCATGCAGATTACAATGGACCTGAACGGGGATGGGGATACCAGTGACACGAACGAGACGATCACCTATTCCCTCTACGTTTCCTCCGGAGTAACAAGGCTTGGAAAGTCATCCGGAGGAGGACCCAACTCGCCCGTTGCCGACAATATCGAGGCCCTTAATTTCGTATACCTGGATGGTGACCGAAACGTGACGTCCACCCTTGGAAGCATCCGCTCGATCCAGGTCACCTTGGTGGCCACAGTGGGCCGCGGCGATCCCGGCTATGTGAACACCGATTCCTTCAGCAATCAGCAGGGAACCGTTATTTTGCCGGCCCGTAACGATAATCTACGCCGCCGGGCCCTCTCAACGGAGATTCGGTGCCGGAACCTAGGTCTCCACTAAGGGCGCGAAGCTCGTAAAAATGGGGAGCGAGAATGAAGAGGAAACAAACGTATATGACAGGGAACCGAAGAACCGAAGGGTTCACCCTCCTTGAAATACTGATAGCCATCTTCATCCTTTCCTTCGGAATCTTGGCCGTGGCCTCCATGCAGGTCTCTTCCATCCGTGGAAACGGCATGGCGGGACGGCTGACGGAAGGAACCCAGTTGGCCTGCGACCGAATGGAGGAATTAATGAGCCGGTCATACACCCATTCAGATCTTACCGCAGGGACCCACACAGACCCCTCACCACCTTCCGGGTATACCGTCACCTGGAACGTGACAGACGACTCCCCGATCACCGATACCAAGACAGTGACCGTGACCGTGACATGGACGGACCACGGCGTTCAGAAAACGGCCACTCTTCAACAAATCATTCCAAGGATCATTTAGTACGCGGAGGCGGCCATGAAGGTATCCAGTGAAAACAAATGGACGGAACAGGATGGATCGGTTCTGGTTGTCGCTTTGCTGCTCCTGGTCTTCCTGACCCTTATAGGAATCTCCGCAAGCACCACGACAGAGATCGAGATACAGGTGGCAGGCAACGAACAGGCCCACAAGACAGCCTTTTATCACGCGGATGCGGGAGTCTACACGACACCAAAAATAATACGTTCCTGCGTGGAGCAGGGGCTCCAGCCCTCTTACTCAACCATCACATACCTCGACACCCAGCCTCCGGACGCCTTTTTTCGCCAGATCATGGGATTTGACTCTTATGACAGTGATAAGGACATCCAGTTTACCCTCGGTGGATACACCGTGCAGGTAGACACCCAGCGAAACCGACAGGAAAGCATCGCCGGCGGCGGTGCCGAGTTTGCCAGCGGGGCGGAAGGTGCCGGAAGTGGTATGACCGGCGGGGTTGCCGTGATCTACGCCCTGGATTCCGTTGGAACCGGGCCCAGATCTTCCCAGTCCGAGGTCCTGGCCGAATACCGGCTGGTGCCCGGAATTGCAGGAGGACTTTAACCATGAAAAAGACAACGATTCTACTGGTCATTTCCACCCTTTTCCTGGGTTTGTTTCCTGGTGGAGAACCTGCCCATTCTTCCGAGCCCAGCATGTCCGATTATACCGCCACCCCTATTTTCATGACCACCTCCATAACCCCCAACATCCTGATCATCCTGGACAATTCCGGGAGCATGAACTATGCGGCTTACGGAACCTGGGCCGGGGATAACGGGGCGGAGATCACCGATGAATTATATTCGGGCAACACCCCCTATTCCAATTCTACCACTGTACGGGTCTCACAAAGCCGGGACGACGCGGAGGAACGGCCGACTGACGACACGGCGTGGTATAACAGCAGTGACCTGGACCTGGGAGGATATTCCACCACCAGCAACGACGCCATTGTCGGGATCCGTTTCCAGAACGTAAACGTGCCTCAGGGAGCAACCATCACAAATGCATACATTGAGTTTACTGCCAAAGCAGATTCATCCACTGCCCCGGCCAATACCAACTTCACCATCAGGGGGCAACTCGATGACGATACAGATCAATTTTCCGCAACCCTCAACAACATAGATTCACGCCCTAGGACCGCCGCTTCGGTGGCCTGGAGCAACGTGTCCGCATGGACCCATGATACGACCTACCAAACCCCGGACATCAAGGAGATCGTTCAGGAGATCGTGAACCGCACCGGATGGGTCAAGGGCAACTCCATGGTCTTCATCTTCTCGGGCACGGGGAAAAGGGACGCCAAATCCTATGACAACTCCCATTCCGAAGCCCCTCTCCTCCACATCGAGTTCACTCCGGCCGAACGGACCCTTTACTACGGGCTCTTTGACCCGGATGCCCAGTACAAATATTCATCCAATAAGTTCGTGAGGGATCCGAACGGTGAATGGAACGGGAATTGGCTCAACTGGCTCAGTATGCGAAGGATCGATGTAGCCAAGAAGGTCCTGGTGGGAGGGCTTGCCACGTCCAGGACTGGAGGTGGCAACACCACCCTTTACGGGGATGATCACAACGCCCAGCCCAGCCGGTACTGGAAGCGTCAATTCGATTCCTCCCTATCCGGCGTGAGCGTCACACCTTACAACGGAAATTACTGGTACGGCATAAAGGGAGGCTATATATACGTGGACGATGACAGCAACCCCTTCAGCGGATACATCGAACGATACAAGATCGCGGTCAAAAAGGACGAAGCAGACGAGCCGGATGAGTTCCTGGACGGGAACATCGCAGGGGTCATCCAGAGGGTGGGAAGCCGGGCCCGGTTCGGTCTCGAGTTCTATAACAACGATGAGGGGGGCAGGATACAAGTGGCCGTAAAGGCCGGGAGCATGACCAATATGGTCACCCAGATCGAAAACATGAAGGCCGATACATGGACCCCCCTGGCGGAGGCCTTTTACGAGGGTGTGAGGTATTTCCAGCAGGTCAGCCCCTATTATTTCAACGGAGACTACCAGACCAACCACCAGAAAGACCCTTACTACTGGGATGATCGGGGAGATTTTGTGGAGTGCGGCAAGAGTTTTATCCTCCTCATCACGGACGGAGAAAGCACCCAGGATAAAAATATCCCTACAGGTCTTCGGGACTATGACGGTGACGAGAACGACCCGGGATCTTATGATTACAACGGCTCCGACTATCTGGACGACGTGGCCCTGTGGGCACGGACAAACGACCTTAGAAGCGATCTCGATGGAGACCAAAACATCATTTTCTATACGGTCTTCGCCTTCGGTCAAGGCTCCACTCTCCTCCAGGATGCAGCGAAGAACGGGGGCTTTGAGGACAGGGACGGGGACGACCGGCCGAACCTGACCTCGGAATGGGACTCGGACGGAGACGGGACGCCTGACACATATTTCGAGGCGCCTAACGGCTACCAGCTCGAGGCCCAACTCCTAAGGGCCATCACTGATATCCTGAAAAGGGCGGCGGCAGGGACTGCGGTGTCGGTCCTCGCCACCTCCGGGGAGGGAGAAGGCAATCTGGTCCAGGCCTACTTTCGCCCGACCGTGACCAGCGGTGTCACGGACGTCAAGTGGGTGGGGTATTTACAGTCCCTGTGGGTGGACTCTTACGGGAACCTCCACGAAGACACCGACGGCGACCGGGCCCTTGATCCGGCGAACGACAAAGTCGTGGAGTATTACTTCGATTCCGCGACCGGCGACTCAAAGATCCGGCGCTTTACCGACTTTGTCCCCAGTGGGACTACTCCGTACCCGGATGTTGGCAGTGACGCTTACGAGATCCTGGACCTTGAGGACATCAACCCCCTGTGGGAGGCGGGGGAGATCCTGTCCACCCGTGATCCGGATGAGCGAAAGATCTTCACCTACCTGGATATGGACAAGGACCAGCAGGTCGATGAACCCGTGGGAGACGACGATCCCTTTGATGATGACGGGGAGGTGGTCGCCTTTGATCTTTCGGGGGTCACCAAGATCAAACCCTACCTGGGTGTGAAGGATTTCAGCGCCTGGAACTACCTCGGGTGGTACCATGACGATCGGGCAAAGACCCTTATCGAGTACATACGGGGCAAAGACACAGGACTTTCAGGAACCACGACCTTACAGGTGAGATCCCGGACCCTGAACGGGAACGTATGGAAACTGGGCGACATAGTACATTCCACCCCGGTTTCCATCGCCAAGCCTCCGGACAACTACCACATCATTTACGCAGACGAATCTTATATGGATTACCTCTCCGGGGTATCCAACAGGGAGACGGTGGTCTACGTGGGAGCCAACGACGGAATGCTTCATGCCTTTACTTCCTGGTGTTACAGCGGGACTTCGAAACAGTATACGAAACCAAGCGCTGCCCCGAGCGGCGAACATATAGGTGAGGAGCTCTGGGCATACATTCCACAGGCCCTGCTCCCCCATCTAAAGTGGCTCCCAAAGGAAGACTACTCGCATGTCTATTACGTGGACCTCAAGCCGAAGATCTTCGACGCCAAGATCCTTCCGGATGACACCCATTACGTGGACGCGGACGGGGATGACAACTGGGGGACCATCCTCCTGGCCGGGTTGAATCTTGGTGGAAAACACATCTGGGCGGAAGGTGACTTTGATGACGGTTCCGGGGTTACCGTATCCGAAACCCGCCACTTCTATCCCAGTTACTTCTGCATGGATGTCACAGACCCGAGGAACCCCAGGTTGCTCTGGGAAAGGACTTACCAGGATCTCGGTCTGACCACCTCCATACCCGCGATCGTGAAGGTGAAAGACAAGTGGTTTGCGGTGTTCGGTTCAGGACCCGAGACCTTTGACGGTGAGAGCACCCAGAAGGCCCATGTATACGTTGTGGACCTTAAGACCGGAGATGCCTATCCCGACATATCCTCTTTCGCTTCAGGCACCACGGACGCCTGGCTCTTCTCGGGAAGCGAGAATAACGCCTTCATGAATTCCCCAGTGTCCCTTGACAAGAACCTCAACTACAACGTAGACGCCATCTATTTAGGAGAAACTTATAAGCAGGGGAGTTCATGGAAGGGGAAAATATACAAAGTCATGATCCCCTGGGACTGGAGCGACGTCTCCTCTTATGAAGACAACCCCATTCACTCCGGAAATGAATGGAAATTCAAACCCCTCTTTACCTCCGACAGGCCCATCACCTCTCCGCTCTCCCTATCGATCGATTTCTTTGACAACGTATGGGTATATTTCGGGACCGGCCGATACCTCTCTGATTCCGACAAGTCCACCACCGATACCCAGTACCTTTACGGTCTAGTGGATCCCTTCTTCAACAGTTACTACGATTCGGGCTCCGGGGGTTATTATCACAGCTATGCTTACAACAAGGAATTGAGCCGGAGTGACCTTTTCGAGGCCGACGATTACGTGATAACCTCAGGAGGAACGGTCTTCGTGGGATCCACGGAATTCGGGAACTGGAACGACCTCCTCGTAGAGGCCAGGAATTACGACGGCTGGTACAGGACCCTGCTCACCACCCGGGAGCGGGCGATCACTAAGCCCAGCGTCTTCGGCGGCATCGTCTTCTTCCCCACATTCGTCCCCAACGACGATATCTGTGGGTTCGGCGGGGACAGTTACCTCTATGCCCTATACTTTGAGACGGGAACGGCCTATTACGAGCCTGTCTTCCCCGGTCAGACCCAGGATTTCACTGTGGGGTCTGAAACCTATCAGCAGGTCCTGGACAAGGTCAGCCTGGGATCGGGAAAGTCCTCTTCCCTCGGATTCCACGTCGGGCAGGAAGAGGGGACAAAGGCCTTCATTCAGCAAAGTACCGGAACGGTTCTCGATGTGGATACCAATCCGGCATTCAATATAAAGAGTGGGCTTATCAACTGGAGGCAACCTTAGATGAAGCCGATCGGTTTGTTCACACCCCCTCCAAACATGACAGGAGTGAAAAGATGTGGAAATGGCTGAGAAAAACAGGAGGAACGGTCTTTTTCCCATTGATCGTAATCTGTCTTGTCTTCGCCGCTTCCGGGACCGCCCTTTCGGAGGATCCGGGGGAAGAGATCCAGGGAGATACGGGTAATACCGCAACGGTCAGGATCGATTCCAAGACGACCGACAATCTCCTGACGGACCGCGGGATCTTCCGGGTGGATGAAATGACGGTATTCTATGATGAAGATGGGAAAAAAATGTCATTCTCGCTCCTCCCGGTCCCTTGCAAGGCCGAGATTTCTTACGAATCCGGCCTGGGAGACCCGGAGGCCCGCAGCGTCAAGCTTATAAAGGCGCTTCCCGGGGCCGTCACCTATTTTCAGCCCCCGACTCCCGAATAGGACCTGGATCTCGGCCCTTTCGCCTACTCACGGGAAGATGGACTCCCGTCGCATTTTCGGATACCAGGGGGCGGATGGGCCGAGGGAGGTTATTGTCTCCTGCTGGTGGACAGTCCCCGAAGCCGACACTCACAGCGCCCTTCATCGCGAGAGGAAAACCGGATGCTTCAAAAAGAAACCCCTTCTGACCCCTTTTCCCCTGACAGGGTTACCAGGGTACTCTTGGAATACGGGTTGATCTCGGAGGGGCAAAGGGCGCAGATCCTCAAGCGCCGATCCCATATCCAAAAAAAACTTGAGCAGGTCCGCCCCCCACGCGGGAATCATGGGACTGAGAAAGGGAAAGTTCCCAACCCGGTGACCATCATTGATGTCATCACCTCCCTGCGGATCGCCCGAGCGGACGATCCGTCCAAGACCTTGGACGAAGAGACCATCTTCCAGACCCTCGCAAGGGACTGGGGGATCCCTTACAAGAAGATCGATCCCTTGAAACTGGATCTCAATTTGGTGACCAGTACCATCCCCCATTCCTTTGCAAAAAAGCACCTGGTCCTTCCTGTGGATATGAAGGACGGGTGGCTCCACGTGGCCACCCCGAATCCCTTCAACGTGGAAGTGATGGAAGATATCAGCCGGGTGAGTCACTGCAGGGTTCGCCCCCTCGTAAGCTGCAAGACGGATATCATAAAACTCATAAACGAGTTTTTCGGTTTCAAGCGATCCATCGCGGCTGCGGAACACCAGTTTTCAGGTCCCGCCGTAGATCTGGGCAACCTGGAGCAATACGTGCGCCTGGGGGTTTCCGACGAGCTCCCTTCCAATGACCAACACATTGTTAATGCCGTAGACCATCTTTTCAGCTACGCCTTTGACCAAAGGGCAAGCGATATCCACATCGAGCCCAAAAGGGACAAGAGCCTGGTGAGGCTACGCATCGACGGCGTCCTCCACACGGTCTACGAACTGCCCAAGAACGTCCATTCCGCCATAGTGAGCCGCATCAAGACCCTCAGCCGCCTGGATATGGCGGAGAAAAGACGGCCCCAGGACGGCCGCATCAAGATGGACAGGCAGGGCGTGGAATCCGAGATCCGGGTCTCCTCCGTGCCGGTCGCCTTTGGAGAAAAACTGGTGATGAGAATCATGGATCCTGAGATCCTTTTCCAGGATCTGGAAAATCTCGGATTCTCCTCCACTGACCTTATCCGTTACCACCGGTTTATCGACATGCCCCACGGGATCGTTCTGGTATGTGGACCCACGGGAAGCGGGAAATCCACCACCCTCTATTCCACCCTCCGCTACCTCTCTTCGCCCGCCATCAACATTACGACCGTGGAAGATCCGATCGAGATGGTCCACGAGGACTTCAACCAGATTGCGGTCCAACCCGCCGTCGGCATCACCTTTGGATCCATCCTGAGAAATATCCTCAGGCAAGACCCCGATATCATCATGATAGGGGAAATGCGGGACCTGGAAACGGCCCAGAATGCCATCCAAGCCGCCTTGACCGGCCACCTGGTCCTCTCCACCCTGCATACCAACGACGCCCCTTCCGCTGTAACGCGTCTCCTGGATCTCGGGGTCCCTGCATTCCTCATACAGGCCACCCTGATCGGTATCGTATCCCAGAGACTGGTCCGAAAGATCTGTCCCCACTGCAAGGAGGCCTTCCGGATCGAGCAAGGGGAGTTGGCTTCCCTCGGCCTGGAATTAATGGAAAAGGGCCCCCTGGAGCTCCATCGGGGCAAGGGCTGCATGAAGTGCCGTAATACCGGGTACCTCGGGAGAACCGGCATCTTTGAAGTGCTCCCTGTCACGGAATCCATTCGGAAAATCATCGTCCCGCAATGCGACGTGGAATCCGTGCGGAACCTGGCTCGAAAGGAGGGGATGGTAACCCTCAGGGAAAACGCCGTGAAGAAACTTCTCTCGGGTGTAACCTCTTATCAGGAGGTGCTGCGGGTGACCTGGGAGCGAAGCTAGGGGGGTCCCAGAAGAACCTCCGGGCCGCCCACCGTCTCGGGATCCCCATGTCTTATTCACACCATACCGGCATTATCCGTCTTTCATTGGGATAGTCGAAGACCCATACCACCTTCCCCTTACCCTGATCTTTACAGATATTGCTACAATCCAGTAGACGACAGGAGGCGTCTAAAAACCCTTGAAGGCGACGGGAGAGCGGTTTAATATGGATGGCCGTTCCCCCTTGACCGACAAGGGAGATCACCACCAAATCAAGGCTGGTCGGCTGTGCCGATCCCCGACCTACTCCACGGCAAGGCATGCTCGTTCAACTGACAATCTCAAATTTCGCCATCATCAATCACCTGGAGATTCATTTCAAGGAGGGGCTCAATATCCTTTCCGGGGAGACCGGTGCCGGCAAATCCATTATCATCAATGCCGTAAACCTGATTCTGGGCGGGAGGGCATCAAGCGATCTCATCCGGACCGGTGCCCCTGAAGCCCGAGTCGAAGCCCTCTTCCACCTGCCCCGAAGCCATCCTGCTGGAGATCTTCTCAAGGAATTCGGAATTCCCTTTGATGAAGAAATTCTGGTCAAGCGAATCATATCACGAGAAGGCCGAAACAGGATCGCGATCAACGGCTCCCTGGCCACCCTGCATATGCTGAGTCGAATCGGATCCCTTTTGGTCAGCATCTCCGGGCAACATGAGCACCAGTCCCTCCTAAAACCGGAAAATCATCTTTACATCCTGGATGCCTTTGGTGGGCTCACGGATGAAAGGGAGGCCATTGGAGAAATTTTCGGGGATTACCGAAGGTTGAAAGAAACCATCCATTTGCTCGAAAAGGAAATAGAGCTGGGAGAAGAAAAGCTGGAATTGGCCCGATTTCAGGTTACCGAAATCGATCGGGCGGAGATCCATGAAGGAGAGGACCAGGACCTTGAAGAGGAGAAAAAACGCCTGCGTTACGCTGAACAGCTCATGAATGCCATGGGTGAGGCCTATCGTATCCTTTACGAAGACAAAGATGCGGTGATCTCCCGGCTTTCCCATTGCGTCAAGGAACTGGAAAAGGGATCCGAGATCGACGGGAGGCTCGAACCCATAAGAGACGCCGTTGCCTCTGCCAGCGTGGAACTCGAAGAAGCGGCTTTCGATCTGAGAGAACTCCGGCAAAGGGTCTTCAACGATCCCCATCGCCTTGAGGAAGTGGAAGAACGTCTGCAAATCCTCAACAGGCTCAAGAGGAAATACGGCCCCACCCTCGGGGACGTGTTGCGGCACAGGGAGCGGATCTCCCTTTCCGAGGAAAACCTTGCCCGAAAAAAAGAGGAACTCCGGGAGATCCACCGGGAATCGGCGGATAGGGAACAGGAACTTCTCTCCCGGGCTGCTTCCATTTCCGAAAAGAGGAAGAAGGTCGCCATGGGAATCGAGAAAGCGGTAAAACGGGAACTCGCCATGCTGGGCATGAAAGGCACCCGTTTCCAGGTGGGTTTCGAAACCTTGAAAGAGATTGGAGATCCGGGAGCCGGAAGTCGGATTGAAGCCATCGGGCCCGATGGTTGGGACAGGGTCGAATTCCTCATCTCTCCGAATATCGGGGAGGAGTTGAGGCCCCTGTCCAAGATCGCTTCAGGAGGAGAACTGTCCAGGGTCATGCTGGCCCTGAAGACGATCCTAGCCCGGAGCGCCTCAGTAGAAACGATTATTTTCGATGAGGTGGATGCCGGTATCGGCGGAGCGACCGCGGAGGTCGTGGGGGAAAAACTGCAGTCTCTGGCCCGGTACCATCAACTGCTCTGCATCAGCCACCTCCATCAGATCGCGAGCAAGGGGACCACCCATTTCCTGGTGGAAAAAAAGGTGACGGCCGGCAGGACCCAGACCGTGATCTCGGAACTGGACGAGGAGGGCCGTGTAAAGGAGATCGCCCGGATGCTCGGAGGGAAAACCGTATCTTCAAGGGCCTTGGCCCATGCGAGGGAACTCCTGGATCAAGGCCATTGAAAAATGAATGGAAGGTGACAAAAAGGCGAATTCCCGCCCCTTGTGGATCAGGTCTTCCATTACTCCTAAAACAAAGGCTCAATTTTTTACGGGTCTTACGAGGTAGCCGGCCTGAAACTTCCCCTCGGACAAGGGCACGGCCGAGGCATAGGAATCCATTACCTTTTCCGCCTTCACTTCTCCTATTTTCGGCCCAAGGAGATAATAGGTCCTCCCGCTTGCCGAACGGACGGGATCCCCTCTCCCGTATACTTCAAAGACCTCTCCAGCCTCTATCCCCACATCCTTTCCCGCGCTGATGATCACCTTACCGTCATTGACGGACAGAATCCGGCCGGACCACGGATGACGGTCCAGGGCCTCCCTGAGGGCCTCGACATGGCCCTCAAGCATATCGGCAAAGGCCTTCTGCAGTTCTTTTTCGTCGATACTCTTCCTCAGTTCCGCCTCGTCCTCTTCCTCCCATGCCATGAGGTCCTCTATGAGATCCAATTTTCGGGTCTCCAGATGGGACAGGATCAGGGTACCGTTCGTGATGTCCAGGGCATTCACGAACATGGAGATTTCTACCTCGCGGTTTGCCCCTCCAAACGGCCATATCACCCTCAAGGGCCAAAAACTCTTCTTTTTGGGGCGGAACTCTAAGGGATTGATGATTACTGTGAGCAGGACATTCATCCCCATTTCTTCGGCCTTCCTGGCACGGTCCGGGTCCGTTACAATGCCGAATTCCGGGTTGCGCAATTTCAGGGTCGTGGGGATCGGGTCCCTGGCAGGGTAAATGAGAAGCCGTTCATCCTTTGAAAGCATGGAAATAAAGGTATGGGAGATTTTTTCCAATTTTTGCTTTCCAAGCCTGGCCTGATCCAGGATGGGCAGCATGAGGACCCTTTTCTTCAAGGAATCCGTCTTTCCGGCCTGAAAGGTGACCTTCTTATAGATTTTTTCAGGGGAAATCTTCCGGTAAATGCCCTTGACGGTTCCGCAACCCGTCAAGCAAAGAATGAGAAAAAGGATGATAAATAGGCTACCCTGCCTCAATCGGCCTGTATTCATCGGGGGAATCCTTTCTCCGAAACAGTGGCCAAAAAATCATAGCTTAGATAGGGCGTTCCGAGGTTATTAACATCCACCGGATCAAAAGACAATATCAAAGGTGTCAAATTCCCCCTGCCAGGGCTCTTCCGTTTCATGAACCCGGGTGACCCGGGCATGGGACGGCCCACGATGGCACCATGAGACTAATTCCCTCACCTTTTCCGCTTCTCCTTCGGCCAGGACCTCCACAGTTCCATCCGGTCTGTTCCTGACCCATCCCCGCACCCCCAGGGCCTCAGCCTTTCTGCGGGTGGAATCCCGAAACCACACCCCCTGTACACGGCCTTCGATCACAAGTCGAATCCTGATGTTTTCCATGCCTCTCTCCTGAAATCGACGATCATTCCGATTCGGAATAGCTTGAAAGTTCAAGGAATCAAAGGGTTGAGAGATGAAACCCGCTTCATAATTTATACCCTGGAACCCTTATCCCTCGAACCGTTATCAGATAATATTAGGATTGATGTACTCGCCTGAAGTCAGGCTTTCTCCCGGGGGTTACCCATTCTTTCCTTCCAGGAGCCTGAGGAAGGCTTCCTCATTCAAAAGGGGAATCCCCAGTTCCCGGGCCCTCTGGAGCTTGGAGCCGGGCGATTCTCCCGCAACTAGGTAGTCGGTGTTGCGGCTTACGGATGATGCAACCCGCCCTCCCCTTTCCAGGATCCGTTCCTTGGCCTCGGAGCGGATCATGGATTTAAGGGTTCCGGTAAGAACAAAGGTCTTTCCTGAAAGGTCCGCGCCCCGGGCCGCAACATCCTCGAAGCGGATACCCGCCCGCAGCAGACGCTCCACGTGACGCCTGTTGCCCTCATCTTCAAAATAAGAGGAAACGCTTTCTGCGATATGGGGCCCGATTTCGTTTACTGCGATGAGGTCCTCTTCACTTGCTTCCATCAGACGGTCAAGGGATCCGAAGACCTCTGCGAGTCGGCGGGCGATGTGTTCCCCCACGTGCCTGATCCCCAAGGCATAAATGAACCTGGCCAATGTGGTGACCTTGCTTTTTCGGATGGCCCGCAACAGGTTTTCAGCGGATTTCCGCGCAAATCCATCCAGTTCCAGGAGGTCGTCCATGGTCAATTGATATAAATCCGCAGGCTCCTTCACCTTTCGCCTTTGAATCAACTGGTTTACAGTCTTTTCCCCCAGCCCCTCAATGTCCATGGCTCCCTTGGAGACGAAATGCCGCAAAGATGCCCGTACCTGCGCCGGACAGGCGAGATTCGGGCACCGCAGGACTACCTCTCCCGGAGTCTTTTCCAGGGCCGCCCCGCACACGGGACAATGGGTGGGCATTCTGAAGGGTCTTTCCTTGCCCGTCCTTTTCGAGGCAATGACCTTGACCACTTCCGGTATTACGTCACCGGCCCTTTGAACGATCACCGTATCGCCTTCCCGGATGTCCTTTTTCTGGATCTCTTCCTGGTTGTGAAGGGTTGCGCGCCTTACCGTAACCCCGCCCACTTCCACCGGATCGAGCTGGGCCACGGGGGTGAGGGCGCCTGTGCGTCCCACCTGAACAACGATCTTGCGTATCCTGGTCGTCTCCTGGGTGGGTTTAAATTTATAGGCCAAAGCCCATCGAGGGGTGCGGGATTTCTCTCCAAGGCGGGCCTGGAGGGCGAGTTGATTGATCTTGATGACCGCCCCGTCGATCTCGAAAGGAAACTGAGACCGAACTCTTTCAAGTTCATGACAGTAGTCGATCACCTCTTCGATATCCTTGCATTCCCGAAGGTAGGGCCGGTTGACCCTCAGTCCCCATTGTTGCAAGGCCGCCATCAACTCCAGGTGGGTCTGAAAACGGATGCCCCTCAATTCACCGATTCCATAGCAGAACATGTTGAGAGGCCTCTTGGCTGTAACCCTCGGGTCCAATTGCCTGAGGGAACCGGCCGCCGCGTTCCTCGGGTTGGCGAAGGGAGGGAGATTCCGGGAGAGGTTCTTGCGGTTGAGTTCGTGAAAGGCCTCAATCTCCATGTAGACCTCTCCCCTGACTTCCAGGAGTTCAGGGACAGGGGGCGCACCCGGGTTGGGAGTGAGTACCAGGGGGACACTCATGATGGTCTTCACGTTTGCTGTGACATCCTCTCCTACAATACCATCCCCCCTGGTGGAAGCCGCTACGAGGTGTCCCTCTTCGTAAACCAGTTCGACTGCCAGCCCGTCCATCTTGGGTTCAACCGTATAGGTGAATCCCGTTTCTCCACCCAGGAACCGCCTGATACGGATCTCGAAGTCCCGGATATCCTGATCGGAAAATCCGTTCTCCAGGCTCAACATGGGTTGACGGTGCCTGACCTGGGAAAAGGCCCTTTGGGGTTCAGCTCCCACCCGCTGGGTGGGGGAATCCGGGGTCACCCATTCGGGGTGGGCCTTTTCCAGTTCCAGTAGGCGTCTGAAAAGGCGGTCATATTCTGCATCGGAGATCTCCGGATCGTCCAAAACATAATACCGGTAGTTGTGATACCGGATCTTCTCACGCAGTTCCTTGATCTCTTTTTGGATCTCGTCCATATTTCCTCGAAAACCCTGGCAGGGACCTACTTATCAAGGTCTCACAAAGAGACTTCAAATGATTTTTCAAGCCCAGAGGGCCGTTCCAAAAGTTCCAAGAGCATGCCGCGGGCGAGTTTCAAAGACCCCTTGAACCGCGGCTCGTGAAATCCCCTGTGCCACTTAAGAGCAAAGAGTTCATCCGACACCACGAGCAGGCCCCCAAGCTGCACGCCGCGAAACAGGGCCACACTCATCAGGGCCGTCATCTCCATGTCAACCGCAAGAACACCCATCTCGCCATAAGCCTTCACCTTGGAAGGCGTTTCCCTAAAAGGCGCATCCGTACTCCAGACCGCACCCTTTTTGTAATGGTATCCCCTTCCCTCCAGGGCTCCAGTGAGCAATCCCGTGAGTTCCGGGTCTGCCCTCGGGCCGCCCTCCCCCGCAGGATAGTGTTGGGATGTACCTTCCTCGGGGATCCCCTCAACGGGAACCACAAGATCTCCGATACGCAATTCCGGACAAAGAGAGCCGCACCAGCCAAGGACCCAGATTCTCCGGGCCCCCAGGGCAATTAGCTTTTCAAGGCCCATGGCCGCCTGGGGAGCCCCTAAAAAGGGACCTGCAACGGGGAAGATTTTCCCCCTGATCCGATGACGGTACAATTTAAAGAAATCCAGATGAAAACATTCGCTGCCCTCGATTCCCTCAAGGCGGGTGAAGGCTCTGAGGTCCGGCCCTGTCAAGGCCATGAGGACCTCCTGCCCCAGGGAGGGATCGGTCCTGGATTTCCTTGGGGTGATAATGCCATCTTCAGCTGATGTTGTAATCATACACATTCCCCCTAAGGAAACCGGCCGAAACGGAACCTCCATATATTAGAGAGGGAGGGCCCTGATGGCAACAATTAAAGAAACGGGGCGGGTCATACTGCCTAAAGGGAAAAAAGATTATACAACAGGCCATAATAATGTGATAAAGTTGGATTCAACGGTAACAGAAAAAAGCAAGGAGACGAATGGAGCGGATCTTTTTCCTTGACATAATTTTTTTATTAGGATTAATTTAAAGGTTTATATCTTGATCTAAAATGTAGGCTCTATGTTCGAAAGTCTTTCAGAAAAACTGAACAAGACCTTCAAGCAACTGAGAGGGCACGGGAGGCTAACCGAGAAGAACATCCAGGATGCCCTGAAAGAGGTCAGGCTTGCACTTCTTGAGGCGGATGTCAACTACAAGGTCGTCAAGAAGTTTGTGGAGGATATCCGACACAAGGCCCTCGGGCAAGAAGTCCTTGAGAGCCTGACCCCGGGACAGCAGGTCATCAAGATCGTCCATGGGGAACTGACCCGCTTGATGGGGGAGAGCCTGGTAGAGCTCAACCTTACGGGGAGGACTCCGTTTCCCTTGATGCTGGTGGGGCTCCAGGGTTCGGGTAAAACCACCACGGCGGCCAAGATGGCCCTCTTCTTGCGGAAAAGGGGGAGGCATCCCTACCTCGTACCGGCCGATGTTTATCGCCCGGCTGCGATCGACCAACTTTCAAAGCTGGGAGCCCAGCTTCAGGTGCCGGTTCATCCTTCGGAGACGGGAAAAAGGCCCGAGGATCTTTGTACCGAGGCCCTCAGCAGGTCAGGGAGTGTGGGAGCGGACGTCCTTCTTATCGACACAGCGGGCCGACTCCATATCGACGAAGCACTTATGGCAGAACTGGAGAGGATCAGGGAGCGTATTCACCCCGTGGAGATCCTGCTCGTGGCTGATGCCATGACCGGTCAAGATGCGGTCAACGTAGCCAAGCGGTTCAACGAAGCCTTGGGGATCACCGGCGTCATCCTCACCAAGATGGAGGGAGATGCAAGGGGTGGAGCGGCCCTTTCCCTGAGAGCAGTGACCGGCAAGCCCGTCAAATTCATCGGAGTGGGGGAGAAACTCGATGCCCTCGAACCCTTTTTTCCCGATCGAATGGCCTCCAGGATCCTGGGGATGGGCGACGTTCTCACCCTGATCGAAAAGGCCCAAAGCGCCTTTGACGAAAAAGAGGCCAGGAGGTTAGAGAAAAGGCTAAAGAAAAGGGAATTCGACTTAGAGGACTTTCAAAAACAATTGAAGCAGATTAAGAAGCTGGGTTCACTGGAGCAAATCATCGGCATGATCCCGGGGATGGGGCAACTCAAACAACTGAAAAAGATGAAACCCGACGAGAAGGAATTGGTCAAAATCGAGGCCATTATCAATTCCATGACCAAAGAGGAGAGGCGACATTTCAAAATCATAAATGGGAGCAGGAGAAAACGGATAGCACGTGGAAGTGGAACGACCGTCCAGGACGTGAATCGGCTTCTTAAAAACTTCGCTCAAACAAAGAAGATGATGGAACGATTCACCAAGAAGGGCATTCCGGACATGACCGCGTTATTTCGATAACACTGAACAACCGAAATAGAAGGGGGTGATAGAGTTCATGGCGGTTAGAATCAGACTGGCAAGAATGGGAGCCAAAAAGAGGCCGTTTTATCGCCTGGTTGCTGCCGATTCGGAAGCGCCTCGTGATGGCAAGTTCCTGGAAATACTGGGAACCTATGATCCGACCAAAGACCCGGCCCAAGTATCGATCCATAAGGAGAAAGTGAAGGATTGGCTTGAAAAGGGGGCCGTCGTTTCCGGATCGGCCAAGGCCATCCTGAAAGCACAGGGGGTGGTTTAGGGATCTCCAGGGAAAATGGCGTGAATTGGAGTGGTGGTGAACTCATGGATGGAGGTGATCAAGATGAAGGAGCTGATTGGCTACATTGCAAGGGCGTTGGTGGACAAGCCAGAAGAGGTTGTCGTCACGGAGATAGAGGGTGAGCAGACTTCCGTCATCGAGTTGAAGGTGGCAAAGGAGGACTTGGGCAAGGTTATCGGAAAGCAGGGCAGGACGGCAAGGGCCATGCGGACCATACTGAGCGCGGCGTCCACCAAAATCAACAAGAGATCCGTTTTGGAGATAATCGAGTAGATTTGAAGGATCTATCTCCTGACAGACTGCTCCTGATCGGGAAGGTGGTCCGGCCCCACGGAATCGAAGGGCTCATGAGGATCATATCCTATGCTGAATCCGAAGGGACCTTCATGAAAGCGGGCATCATCTTCCTACAATCTCCCTCAGGAGAACCCCACGAATTCGAATTCATATCCATAAGGCCCCATAAAAACGCCCATTTGTTGCGTTTAAAAGGGGTGGCCTCCAGGGAGGAGGCCGAAAAATACAAGGGATGGGGTATCTTTATTAAAAAGGATACCTTGAAATCATTAGGAAACGACGAGTTTTACTGGCACGAGCTTATCGGCCTTAAAGTGTATTCTAATAGGGGTCGATTCCTGGGCACCCTGGATCACATCCTCCCGACCGGCGCCAACGACATTTACGTCGTTCGGGAAGAGGGAAAAGAGATCTTGATCCCCGCAATCCGTGATGTTGTGGAGGAAGTCAATCTCGCCGAACGGAAGATGATCGTATCCGAGATGGAAGGATTGTTGGAATTGAATGAGGTTTGACGTTCTCACCCTCTTCCCAGGCCTCTTTTCTTCCTTTCTGGAGGAGAGCATCCTGGGCCGGGCCCTCAAGCGGGGAGTGCTGGATATCCGGATAATCAATATCCGGTCTTTCGCTCGGGGGCCTCACAAAAGCACGGATGATCGCCCGTACGGGGGCGGCAGCGGCATGGTGATGAAACCGGGGCCGGTGTTCCGGGCCCTTGAATCGATCCAGAGGGATCCCCGGGATTCGAGGGTGATCTTGCTCACCCCCCAGGGCAAAAGGTTTGAACAGTCCATCGCATGGGAGTTGTCCCGCCTGAACCATTTAATTCTTCTCTGCGGGCGCTATGAGGGAGTGGATGAGCGCATCAGGACCGGCGCCGTTGAGATGGAGTTGTCGATCGGGGACTACGTATTGAGCGGCGGAGAACTCCCCGCGATGGTGGTTATAGACGCAATCTCCCGGCTCCTGCCTGGTGTACTGGGTTCCGAAGAGGCCGCCCTGGATGACACCTTTGAAGGGGGATTGCTGGAGTACCCTCACTATACGCGCCCCAGGGTCTTCCGGGGAATGGAAGTTCCAGAGGTATTGCTCTCGGGGAACCATGAAGAGATCCGACGGTGGCGAAGAAGGGAATCTCTTAAAAGAACACTCCTCAAAAGGCCGGATCTTTTGAAAAAGGCGGAACTCTCCGAGGAAGACCGAAAGGTCCTGGCCGGTTTGAAAGGGCGGCGTATTCCGGGTGAAAACGGTTCCGGCGATGCCGAGTGATTTTCCCCGGGGGCATTGGGGATGGGAGGCCTTTGAAAAACGTTCAATTTTGTTCAAGGTCAAGGAAGGTGAAAATTTTAACCGCAGGAATACATTGAAGTATTTCGAGGATTAAAATTTGAGCCTGACGCCGAGCGGAAGAGGCGTTCATGCTTTGCAGTATTTCAAGGATTGAAATTTGTCCGCGCCTCACTTGGACTCCCCACCCAACGGGTGGGTCCCCGGTTTGCGGCTGACGCAGCTTGCCTGCCGGGTGTTTGGCGGGCTTGTCACGCCTTAGCCATGGCGGAGGCGGAAGATTGGACTAAGATAGGCGTTTTTCAAAGGTCTTGACGATGGATCGGGGCTTCCATGCGCCTTTATCTCGGGCTGGTCCATTTTCCGGTTTACAACAAGAACCGTCGGGCGATCGCCTCAGCGGTCACGACCTTTGATCTCCACGATCTGTCGCGATTGGCGAAGACATACGGGGCGAAGGGGCTTTTTATCGTGACCCCGCTGAAGGACCAGCAGGAATTGGTCAAGCGGGTTATCCGCCACTGGGAGGAAGGATTCGGATCCGAATACAATCCAGACCGCAAAAAGGCCCTTGCCCTCGCCACGATCTCGGAGTCAATCGGTTCCTCCATGGAACAGATTGAAGGGCGGGAGGGAGAACGCCCCCTTCTTATCGCCACCGCCGCTTCGTTTCGAAACGGGAAACCAATCAGCTATCCCGAAGCCTCCGGGCTCCTGACGGAGGGGAAAGTGGTTTTTCTCGTCTTCGGAACCGCGTGGGGGTTGACACAAGAGGTGATCGAGAACTCGGATTTCGTGCTCGATCCCATCCTCGGACGGACCGGTTACAATCACCTCTCAGTGCGGGCGGCTGCGGCGATCATTCTGGATCGACTCACGGGTTCCTATGGGAACAGCCCTCAGGTTCGTGCACCGGGACACGAGCCGAGCGTAAGATAGAGGGCAAACCAAGTTTAAGGAGACAGTGAATATGAATATTATTGACATGTTGGAAAAAGAACAGATGCGGGTCGATATCCCTGATTTCAAGGCCGGTGATACCATTCGGGTCCATGCCAGGATCAAGGAGGGAGACAAGGAAAGGATCCAGGTATTCCAGGGTGTGGTCATTCGGAAGAGAAAGGGAAACACCGGCGCAACCTTCACGGTGCGAAAGGTCTCTTACGGTATCGGCGTCGAGAGGATATTTCCCTTGCACTCCCCCTCTATTGAAAAAATTGAGGTCGTAACCAGGGGAAAGGTACGACAAGGGAGACTGTATTACATGCGCAAGCTGCGAGGCAAGGCTGCACGCATCAAAGAAAAGAGAGTCAAACCTTAATTTCCCTGTTGGAAATTCTTTGGCTGCCGCAGGCAAAAACTTTCCCCTTTTCCCCGAGCTCAAGGACCCCGCACGTGCCGATACGCTGTTTTATGAGGCCATGGCGAGGAAGGCCGGATACAAACGGATTGCTGGTGTCGACGAGGCGGGGCGAGGGCCTCTTGCGGGCCCTGTTGTGGCAGGGGCCGTCATTCTCAGGGAAGGCGTACCCCTGGAAGGCGTGACTGATTCCAAAAAAATGACCGAGAAGGCACGGACCGAGGCCTTTTCCCTTATTTCGCACGATGCGCTCGCCGTAAGCCTCGGAGTAGTATCCCCTGCCTTTATTGATCGACATAATATCTTGAGGGCCTCCCTGGAGGCCATGCGGCGGGCCGTACTGTCGCTGGACCCGCCTCCCGACTTTCTCCTTGTGGATGGATTGCAAAAAGTTCCTGTTCCAATTCCGCAGAAGTGCCTGAAAAAAGGGGATCAAAGGAGCCTGAGCATCTCGGCCGCCTCCGTGATGGCCAAGGTTTACCGGGACCGTATCATGTGTTCCTTCCACTCCTCCTATCCCATGTACGGATTCGATACCAACAAGGGGTACGGCACAGCGGTCCACCGGGAGGCCTTGAGGATTTACGGGCCCTGCCCCATCCACAGGATGACCTTCAGGGGGGTTCGGTGAGGTGACGAGGGCGAGGCAGGAACTCGGAAAGGCGGGAGAAAACGTGGCCCTTCGGGCCCTGGAGAGCATGGGATATCGATGTATCACCCGCAATTACAGGTGCCCTTTGGGCGAAATCGATATGGTTGCAAGGGACGGCGACACCCTTGTCTTCATCGAGATCAAAACCAGGAAGGGTAAATCCTTGGGGTATGCCAAAGAGGCCGTAGATTCTCGAAAGCAGAGACGAATTTCTATGGTCGCCCTGGCCTACATGAAGGCCAATCATTGCTGCGATGTCAAATCGCGGTTTGACGTCGTGGCCGTCCACCTTGCAAACGGAAAGGAAGAGGTCGAAATCATCAAGAACGCCTTCGATCTGGCCTACTGATAAAGGATCATAAGGTGAAAGCTTCGCATACTCTTTCACAAAACAGGATTTGCGATTTAAAGCAGGGGCCGGCACACAATGGAGCCGGATGAACAGAACGAAATCAGGGGTAAAGGGAGGGGAACCCTCTACGTTGTTTCCACGCCCATTGGAAACCTGGAGGATATCACCCTCCGCGCTCTCAAGGTCCTGGAACAGGTGGATCTCATCGCTGCTGAGAGTGTGAACCATACCAGGGGGCTTTGCCGTCATTACGGGATCCGCACAAAAATTATTCGATACAACCAGCACAATCAAAGAAGCAGAGGGCCCTTACTGATCGATAAATTGAAAAATGGCGAGGATATCGCCCTCCTCACCAACGCCGGAACACCTGGAGTCTCCGACCCAGGGGTTGCATTGACCGCCCAGGCCTTGGAGGAAGGCCTGAGGGTCTCACCCGTTCCCGGGCCCTCATCCATTACAGCGGCCCTATCCGTTTCCGGGCTCAGGGGAGATAAATTTCTCTTCATGGGGTTTCCTCCAAACCGCTCCAATAAGAGGAAAACGGAATTCAGGGGGCTCGCTTCCGAAGGTCGGACCCTGGTGTTTTTTGAAGCCCCCCATCGCCTTCGGGAGATGCTTGTGGACCTCAAGGCCGTCCTTGGGGACCGAAGGATCGTGCTGGCCCGGGAGATGACCAAAATCCACGAGGAAATCATGACGGGGACCGTGAGTGAGGTCCTGGAACGCCTCGACGAAGACCGTGTCAAAGGAGAGTGCACCATCGTTGTTTCCGGGACCGAGGTTTTTCGACCTGAATCCATTCAGGATCCGGGGATAGGGGAAAAAATCCACCGAATGATGAAAAAGGGGGAAGGGAGTCTAAGGGACATTGCCGAGAGGATAGCCCGGGAGGAAGGTCTCCCCTATCGCAGGGTATATCGGGCCTGCCTGGCTAACAAGAGGGAAACGGAAAGGAAGTAGAGGGGATCTGGACGATACCAACGATCGACAATACAGGATCTCAGATCCCCGAGGGTCATAATCGGAGGCTCGTTTAGTTGACATGGAGAATCGATCGCATGATAACGAGCAAATCAGGACGCTGAGAATCGAAAACGAGCTCGGTTTACATGCGCGTTCGGCGGCCAAAATCGTGGCCCTTGCCAACCAGTTCAAGGCGGACCTATATTTCAAAAAGGAAGGTCAGGAGGTGGATGGATCCAGTATCCTGTCTATCCTGACCCTGGCATGTCCGAGGGGTACCGAAATCGAGGTTCGAACGGTGGGGGAAGAGTCGGTTGCGCTGATGGAAGCAGTGAGTGAACTTTTCAAGGAAAAATTCGGTGAATTGAAGTGACAAAGGGGGATCCTCAAAACATAACCAAGCTCAGGGGAATCGCCGTATCCCCGGGGATCGTCATCGGGAAGGCCCACATCATCGATCGATCCAGGGTCAGAATCCTTTATCAGTACATTATCGGCGATGAAAAGGTGAAAAACGAGGTCGAACGGTTCAAGGAGGCCCTCAACGCCGCCAAGGAACAGATAACGACCTTGAAGAACCGGATGCCGGATTCCATTAAGCAGCATGCCTTCATACTGGATGCCTACCTGATGATCCTCGAGGATACCATGTTCGCCGATGCAACGATCCAGAGGATTCTTGATGAGAAGATCAATGCCGAATGGGCCCTTAAAAAGTCGGTGCAAAGTATCGGACGGCTCTTTGACCAGATCGACGATGCCTATATCAAGGAAAGATTCAATGATGTAGAAAACGTGGCGGAAAGAATCCTGAGATACCTTTCGGGCAAGGACCCGGACAGCTTTAACGAGATCAACGAGCGGGTCATTATTGTGGCCCACGATCTCTCCCCGGCGGATACGAGCGCTCTTAATACCGGGAAAATCATGGGATTCATCACCGACGTCGGGGGCCGAACCTCTCATACCGCGATCATGGCCAAATCCCTGAAGATACCGGCCGTGGTTGGACTGGAATCGGCCACCCTCAAGATACACGACGGGGAGATCCTGATCGTGGACGGCAACAGTGGAGAAGTCATCGTAAACCCGGACGATGAAACCATCATCCATTACCAGGAAAGGCAGTTCCAGCACGAAAGGTATGAATCGAGCATCGCCCGGGACAGCCATCTCCCTGCAAGGACAAAGGATGGACACCACGTGGCCACCATGGCCAACATCGAATTCGTGGAAGAAGTGGTCATGGCCAAAGATCACGGGGCCGAGGGGATCGGACTTTACCGAACGGAGTACCATTACCTCAGGGGAGACAAGGTTCCTTCAGAGGAAGAACTGTTTGAGGCTTACAAACAGGTGGTTGAAATCATGGCGCCCGCGCCGGTCACCATCCGAACCCTGGATCTGGGAGGAGACAAGTTTTCGACCGGTATGACCCCTGCAAAGGAAGTAAACCCCGCCCTTGGGCTTCGGGCAATCCGTTTTTGCCTCAAGGAAAGGGACATTTTCAAGGATCAGCTCCGGGCAATCCTGAGGGCAAGCGCCTTCGGGAACATAAAAATCCTTATTCCCATGATTTCCGGTCTCCAGGAGGTGATGGAGACCAAGCAGATCTTGAACGAGGTGAAAGCGGATCTCGATGAACGGGGAATTCCTTATGATCGGAACATCAAATTGGGCTTGATGATTGAGGTCCCTTCCGCGGTGAGCGTTGCGGATATCCTGGCCAAAAACGTGGATTTTTTCAGTATCGGAACCAATGATCTGATCCAATACGCCCTTGCCATCGACAGGATCAACGAGCACGTGGCGTACATGTATCAGCCCTTTCACCCCGCCATCCTCCGGATGATCCGCCAGGTCGTGGAAGGGGCCAAAACGGTGGGGATTCCTGTGGCCCTTTGCGGGGAGATGGCCGAAGACCCCTTTTGTACCGTGTGCCTGCTTGGACTCGGCATCGACGAGCTGAGCATGAATTCGGCAGGCATTCCCCTGATCAAGAAACTCATCCGGTCCCTGACCCTGTCCGAGGCCCGAAAGGATCTTCAAAAGATCTTTCTCCTGGATACGGCCGAGGAGGTGCGTGAGTACATGTTGAAGCGAATGGAGCCCTTCAAATCCGAACTGGGGAACAAACCCTTTTACCGCCTGATGCACTGAGGACATAGAGCCTCTTTCCTTGGGGCCATTCCTTCAGGATCGTGACGGCCTGGAGACCGAAAAATGAAAAAGGGTAAAAAAATCGTATGCAAGAACAAGAAGGCCCCTTACGACTACTTTATCGAAGAGGTCTATGACGCAGGGTTGGTCTTGCTCGGACCGGAGGTCAAGTCCCTCAGGGAAGGCAGGGCGAGCCTGGTCGACAGTTACGCCAAAGTCAAGAAAGGGGAAGTCTTCCTCTACAATATGCACATCAACCCCTATCCCTATGCCCGGTACATGAACCTGGACCCTGTGAGAACCCGGAAGCTCCTTCTCACCAAGAGGGAAATCAAGCGCCTGATCGGCAAGACCGAACAAAAGGGCTATTCCCTCATCCCTCTGGAGGTGTATTTTTCAGGCCCTTGGGCCAAGGTGGACCTGGCCCTGGCCAAGGGGAAAAGGAAAATCGACAAGCGGCAGGCCATAAAGGAGAGGGACTTGAAACGGGAAATGGACCAGGCCAGGAAGCGTGGGAAAGATTGACTATCATGAAATACGTGCTTATAATTAAAATATAACCGAATCTTCGCGGGAAAGAGAATCATTTCGAATCCCGGCGAAAAACCAACTTGAAAGGGGGCGAAACGGGTTCGACGGGGATAGAGAAGCTTAGGTTGCATACCGAGGTTCCATCACCCTCGTAAATCAGGTGGGCAAAATATAGACGCAGACGATTATGCGTACGCTCTGGCCGCATAACGACGGCCAGCGTCCTCCCGGTCCTCTCCTGCGGGACCGGTAAGGGCGTCGACTCAGCGGGATAGCCGAACCGACCAACCTGTGGGTCGGGGACGCGAAACTATACACAGGTTAGTTTCCCGGAGACTTTGCCCGATAGGAACCCGGGAAGCGAAAACTTTATATCGGGCTAAGTATGTAGAGACCTAAGTGGAATATTTCCGGACGCGGGTTCGACTCCCGCCGCCTCCACCAGGGGCTATGGTGCGGTGCCGCGCCGAAGTTGCGATATAGCCGAAGGCGAAGTCGAACGAAGGCGGGCTATAATGGCCTTAATCGCATTTCGTTCCAAAATATGGCTCTGCACACCCCACTAAAATCAATCCCGATAAAATTGGACATGCCGCCATATAATCCGCAAGACGAAGTCGGACCTGTCGCGGCGAGGCCAAAGGCGGAATGAAATTTTATTATGTTTACATTCTGCAGTCCCAATCTACTCCAGAACATTATTACACAGGTTTTACCGAAGATCTTGATTCACGCCTGAAATCTCACAACTCCAGACAAGTTTCACATACCTCAAAATACAAGCCGTGGCGTATAAAAACAGCCATTGTTTTTACTGATCGAAAAAGGGCATTGGATTTTGAGGCATATCTAAAGACTCCTTCCGGCCGAGCCTTTGCAAAAAAGCGACTCTGATTTTCAAGCCCAGACATACCGCGTTTTCGGGAAATCCCGGTAAATTTCTTTCTTTTTTCCATCTCCTTTCTCCGTTTTCTCAGATCTCACTTTCGGGCCTCGTCTGGTTTGTTGTCCCTTTTCCACCAACTTTTGCTCTGCAAGTTCCTCCGCAAACCGCTCGACAACTCTGGCGATTCCGTCAAAGAGTTCGTTGATGCCCATGGTAAACCTCCTGCATTTCTGCCTGCCTGCCGAAGCCTCGGCGCAGGCAGGTTCTCTGCCCCATACCTACCTATCTGCCGACAGGCAGGACGCCCGCAGGGTGAGCGCCAAGGATGGGGCAAATCAAAGTGTCGGTGAAAAAGTGTGCTCGTCATGTTTTTCTGTTTGGAGCCTTGTTGAAATGTACTTACCGGGAGAATTGGTGAACTGTCGGAATTCAGGAGGAATTTTTCTTGCACGTGACATGACACCTGTTATATTATATTTTGAATTTCAGGTTAGACGGATTGCCTGTGGCCGGTTGGCCATGGGTAAACACTTGCCTGCGTTTAGAGCAGAAACGGCAGTGTAAAGACACGACAAAAGGATATTGTAATGACCGGAAGCTCCAAAACGTTCCCGGAATTGGTGAAGGAAGTCCGAAGGCAATTAGGAATCAGCCAGGAAGAGCTGGCCCATGAACTGGGGGTGAGCTTTGCCACCATCAACCGCTGGGAAAATGGCAAGACCACGCCGTTCAAGCTGGCCCGGGCGCAGTTTGACGCCTTTTGCAAGAAGATG
>JAFDEE010000004.1:0-6744 GCA_019310525.1 Deltaproteobacteria bacterium
TTAGGGATGGGGGAAGCCCCGGCTCCCGCTTGTAAAAGCGGGAGAACGGCGGAGGGGGCCAGTGTCCCCCGTCCCTAACCCCTTGAAATAACCAGGCCGTGAGACCGGGAACGAGGAAAAGATCTCCATGCCCCTTCGATCTAAGCCAACGTTCCCCCCATAATTCTGGCGGGCAATCACTGCCCATTAAGGCTCTTCCGCTCTCCCTGCCTATGAGACCTTTGAAAAACGCCCCCTTTTGCCCAATCTCTGCGCCTGCCTGTGCCGGGCCTATCTGCCGTTCCAACGGGATAGGCAGGCACGGCAGACAGGTCAGACTCAAACCGGGGACCCACCCGTTGGGTGGGGAGTCGTCGCTACGCGCGGACAAATTTTAATCCTCGAAATACTTCAATGTATGGATGCTTGTCCCGCTTGGGATACCAAGCGGGGCGGTTAAAATTTTCGCCTTCCTTGACCCTTGGACAAAATTGAACATTTTTCAAAGGTCTCGCCTATAATTGGGTCATATGGCAATGGAGTCCGATATAAGCTGACGATGAGTTACTTAAAAGTATTTTGAGGTACAAACCATGCTTCCAGGGGGCCATATGATCAACAATAGCAATTATCTTAGGTGGGACAGGCCGCGCCCGAGGCGGGCACGTGTTCACGCATAATCTGGGTTGATTTTTGTTTTTACTGGATATTATTTTTTCACACCTCACCGGAAGATATGGTAGCTCTGGGGAGTTCCCGGAGGGGCAAGTCAGGTGAATATAGGGATGGGCAGGGCCTTGTGTCCTGTCCTTTTTCTCCCTGCCCATCCGGTATCCCATAAGGCGGTAAACCCCCGGGGGTCTGGGGAGGCGGCCCTATGGGAGGAAGTGAAGGACCGGCTCCATGATTCGGCCCTCGGGCTTTCAGGTGGACAGCAGCAACGTCTTTGCATTTCCCGGGCCATGGCGGTCGAACCGGAAGTCCTTCTCATGGACGAACCCTGCTCGGCCCTGGATCCTGTCGCGACCCAGAAGATCGAGGAATTGATTCAGCGACTCAAACAAACTTATACCATCATCATCGTCACCCATAATATGCAACAGGCGGCCCGAGTATCGGATACGACGGCCTTTTTTTACCTCGGAAGGCTGATTGAAGCGGGTGTGACCAAGGAGCTCTTCACCCGGCCGCGGCTCCGGCAGACGGAAGACTATATTACGGGTCGCTTCGGATAAACAGAGAAGGGAAAGACCATGTCCGTTAGACTTCAGAAAGAACTGGAAAAGATCAAGAGGCAGATTTTGTCTCTTGGAGCCCTGGTGGAGGAGAGGGTCCGATTAGCCACCAAAGCCATCGAAACCAAGGATGAAAACCTGGCCGAAGAGATTCGGAGAAGGGACTACGAAATCGACGAACTGGAGATGGAGGTGGAAGAGGCCTGCCTCAAGATTCTCGCCCTCCATCAGCCAGTGGCGGTGGATTTGCGGTTTCTCGTAGCGGTAATCAAGATCAACAATGAACTGGAAAGAATCGGGGATGAGGCTGTGAACGTGGCCAAGAGGGTCAGAAGCATCGCACGGGGTGAGGGGGTGAACATTTCAAGGGATTACTATTCCCTCATGGCGGAGAAGACGACCACCATGTTGAAAGGAAGTCTGGACGCCCTTGTCAACCAGGATCGCAAGCTCGCCGTCAAGATCATGAAGCTGGACAACCAGGTGGATAGCATCCATTCCAGGAACTATGATGATCTCAAGGAGGTGATCAGGAAGAATCCGGGCAGGGTGGATGACCTGATCAATTTTCTGACCATCTCCAGGCACCTGGAACGTATCGCCGATCATGCCACCAATATCTGCCAGGAGGTCATCTTCATGATCGAAGGAGAGATCGTCAGGCATGGCCGGTGGGAGCAAATATTATAAGGTCTTCTTGATGAATGGACCGTTTTATAGTATGGAGGATAGAAAAAGGTCGGCGATGAGAAGGGGTAATACTCACCGCGGCGTTCAGGAAGGAAAGGTATGGCGACTATTCAACCCAAAGGAGAAAAGATCCGGCAGGCCGTGAAATGGATATCCTCTGAGAAACTGGAGGATGAAGGGAAATCTCTTCTTGCCTTGGTGGAGGAAGCAGCCTCAAGGTTCAATCTTTCACCCGCGGAAGAGGAATATTTGAGGGATTTTTACAGGAAAAATGAAGAAACAGGATAGGGTTGGCCGAAAACCCCTTTCTTAATCTAGTGCCCATCCATAAATGGCCCTTTTCCCCAATCTTCCGCCTTCACCATGGCTACGGCGTGACAAGCCCGCCAGACAACGGCGGACAAGCGGTGTCAGGCTCAGATTTTAATCCTCGAAATACTTCAATGTATGGATGCCTCTACCGCTTGGCATCCTAAAGCGGAATGCTTCACTGTTAGGACGCTGGCTCCGAGACCGGACGGGGTGGGAGAGAAAGGATTCCTACCTTCAACCCGCTGGGACAAGATCTCACCTCGAACCCTAAAACTCCAGGGAATCCTTTTCTTTCAAGCGGCTTAAGATAAAGCGGATAACACCCCAGGAAAGGCCGAGGATCGCCATCATGGTCAAGGAGCCTGCCAGGATGGGCACCCAGTTGCCGTCCAAATCCGCGTGTTTCACCCCCACCCAAAGGGAAACGCACCCAATGAAAAGCCCATATGCCGCCGCCAACAGGAAACAGAACAACAGGATCCGGAGGGTGATCTTTTTCAAGGACAGGGATTCTTCATGGATCATTTTATCAAGTCCCTCAATTTTTCCCCCAAGAAGTTGACCTGATTTTTCACTTTCTGATCGAGCTTCATTTTTCGCTCAATGGATTCGTAGGCATAGACCACGGTAGAGTGGCTTCGATTGATGGATTTGCCGATTTCTTCAACGGTGGTGTCCGTGTAACGGCGGCAGAGGTAGACATAAACGTTTCTCGGGTAAGAGTGGTTCTTTTTCCTGGACTTTGACCGCAAAATCAAAGGATCCACCTTGAAATATTTACACACGAGGTTTCGCGCCTGTTCCATGGCGGTGGAATCCTTCACGGGGATATGGCTTTTGATGACTTCTTGTGCCAGGTCGGGTGTGATTTTTTCCTTCAGGAGTTCAGATTTGGCCTTGAGGCACTGAAGAGCGCTCTCCATCTGACGGACATCCCCTGTGAGATGCCGGGCAAGCAGCTCCAGGATGTCTTCCGTGAGGCACAAGTTCTGTTCGCTGGCCTTCCTCTGGAGGATTTTTACCCGGGTTTCATAGTCTGGATTGCCGAGGGTGGTGATGATCCCGGAGGTGAACCGGGAGGAGAGTTCTTTGGTCAGGCTGGGGATATCCTTCGGGAGAAGAGAACTGGTGAACAGAATTCGCTTGTGCCCGTTGAGCAACGCGTCCAGGGTGTGGGCAAGTTCGAGCTGCGTCTTCTCCTTTCCGCTCAGGAAGTGGACTTCTTCGAGAAGCAGAACATCACAACACCGCCTGTATTTGTCCTTGAATTCTTCGATCTTTCCTTTTTTCAAGGAGTAGACCATTTCATTTATGAATTCCTCGGCCGTAATGTAAAACACCCTGGTCTTGGGATTGTTCCGGAGGATTTCATGTCCGGTGGCCTGGGAAAGGTGGCTTTTCCCAAGGCCTGTCTTGGACAACATGAAGAGGGAGTTGTAAGGAAGAGAACCTTCCAGGGCAAGGGCCTTGGCGGCTGAGTAGGCGAACTCATTGCATTTTCCCACGACGAAGCGGTCAAAGGTGAATTCGCGGTTGAGGGGGCGCGGCCCGTAAGCAACCGGGCGGGGAAGCGAAGGAAGCACCAACTGAGACGGACCTTTTCCGATGTCGCGGGACGGCTTTTTCTTTGGAGGCATTACCTTGAAATGGAATGCATAGTCTCCGTGCCCGAGCTCTTCGAGTTTTTCTTCTATCAGGTTCTTGTAATTTTCCGCAACCCAGTTCATGGAGAACTTGTTGGGGCACCCGAGGACAAGGCTTTTGCCCTTCGCCTCGATGAGGGAAAGGGGGCTTATCCACAGAGAGAAGCACTTTTCAGGGAGTGCAGCCCTTAATCGGTCTTTCACATCGTCCCAAATAGCCGTCATGGTTGCCTCAAAAATGTGCGGAAATTTGATATGAAGAAAAAAAGTGGGAGAGATATTTTGAGGAAGCGTTCTATCGTTTCATGCAGTGACTGTCAAAGGGGATGGAGGCCGGAGACAACTTACGGGCACGAGGGTTTTTGACACAGGGTAAGTTGCGGTAAACAGGGGGTATTTGAATGGCCTTCCGTAAGGTCCTTAGAAGATGAACAAAATGGCGAAAGAAAAATCGTTATATAATTCAAGGGCTTTTTTAATTTCATGGGGGCGTCAATAAAAACATCAACATATACGATTCTTCGAATTTCTCAAAAATAATCTTTTTTTCGTCGATTTTCAGTATTTTTCCTTTGATTTTTTCGATATTCTACAGGCAGAAAATAACATCGACGACGGGAACAAATGAGGCCCAGCCAATAAAAACCAATAAAAACAAGCAGTTGCCTGGTAATGAGGTTTGGTGGCTTAAGTTTTGGTTATGGCGGGGGTCCTGAGAAACTGGCAATTCCTTGGGCTTTTCGCAGAATATCTGTGATTAATATGGCTGATCAAGAAGGGTCGTTGTCTCCGTAAAACAATGAGACCTTTGAAAAACGTTCAATTTTGTTCAAGGTCAAGCCTCCGGCCCGTAAGGCCTACGCCCCGGAGGGGAAGGCGAAGATTTTAACCGTCCCGCTTTAGGATGCCAAGCGGTAGAGGCACCATACATTGAAGTATTTCGAGGATTAAAATTTGTCCGCGCGTAGCGACGACTCCCCACCCTTCGGGTGGGTCCCCGGTTTGAGTCTGACGCAGCTTGTCACGCCGTAGCCGTGACGGAGGCGGGAGATTGGGCAAAAGGGGGCGTTTTTCAAAGGTCTCACAACGCGCTCGGGTTATGGTGTCCGTGAATGTTTCACGTGAAACATTCGCTTTTCCCTTTTCAAAAATAGCCTGTTGTGTTATCAGCCCTTTATTGATGAAAGAGGGTGCGGCATTGTTCATATGGGGATCATAATAGCAGTTGCCAACCAGAAAGGAGGCGTAGGGAAGACCACAACAGCGGTCAATCTTGCGGCATCCTTGTCGGTGGCGGAAAAGACCTGTCTTCTCGTTGACTGCGATCCGCAGGGAAACGCCACGACCGGTCTCGGCGTAGACAAGTCACGTCTCGCAGGAGGGCTTTACGGCCTGATGATGGGGCTGGATTCCCCGGAGCAGGCGGTCATCAAGACCAAGGTCCCGGGATTGTCTCTTGTTGGATCGAATTCCGATCTCATCGGGGCCGAAGTGGAACTGGCCTCAAAGGATGGCAGGGAGTTTCGCCTCAGGCGGGGTCTTCTTCCCCTTAGGGCCGATTATGATTATATCTTCATGGATTGCCCCCCTTCCTTGGGGTTGTTGACGGTGAACGCCCTGGCGGCGGCGGACTCTGTCCTGGTTCCTCTCCAATGTGAATATTACGCGCTGGAGGGGTTGACTCAGTTGCTCGAGACTCTGCGGGCCGTGAGAAACGGACTCAACCCGGGACTTGCCCTGGAGGGGATATTGTTGACCATGTATGATACCCGGAACAATCTGTCGATCCAGGTGGAAGAGGAGGTGCGGAATCATTTCAAGGAGAGGGTATTCAAGACCGTTATTCCCCGTAATGTCCGCCTGAGTGAGGCCCCCAGCCATGGGGAGCCCATCCTGTTTTACGATATCAAATCCAAGGGTGCGCAGAGCTATCTGTCTCTGGCCCGGGAATTGATAAGGAGGGGATCTCGCAGCTATGAGCAAACGTAGGGCACTGGGGAAAGGGCTTTCGGCCCTAATTCCCGACGCCGGAAGTTTAGAGGAGCCGGAAACACGTTTTTTCATGTGTCCGGTGGAGTCCATCACGCCGAATCCTTACCAGCCCCGCCAGGACTTCAGAGAAGAAGACCTTCAAGAAATGGTTCGGTCCGTTAAAGAAAAGGGGATCCTCACCCCCCTCCTTGTCAGCAGGGAAGGGGATGGGTACCGTCTCATCGCCGGTGAGAGACGATGGCGGGCCGCCCAGAAGGCGGGATTGGAAAAGGTTCCCGTGGTGGTGAGGGAAACGACTCCGGCCGAAGCCCTCGAGCTGGCCCTGATTGAGAACATCCACAGGAAAGACCTCAATCCCATTGAAGAGGCCCAGGCATACAAGCGGTGGCTGGAGGATACCCGGACCACCCAGGAGACCCTTGCGAAGAAACTGGGGAAGGATCGCTCCACTATTGCGAACATGCTCAGGCTCCTGACCCTTCCCCCCGTTGTCCAGAAGGATCTCATCGAGGGGCGCCTGAGTATGGGTCATGCCCGGGTGTTGGCAGGGATCAAGGGAGCGGAAAAGCAAAAGGCCTTACGGGACGTCATTATTAAGAAGGCCCTTTCCGTCCGCCAGACAGAGGCCCTCGTGAAAAAACAGGGAGAGGGATCCAGTGGCTCCGAAAAGAAAAAGAGCCGGGAGCCGGATGACTATATGCGGTCCCTTGCGGATACCCTCAAACGGTCTCTGGGTACGAAGGTCGAGATCGAGAGAAGGGGGAAGAAGGGGCGCATCACGATCTATTTCTATTCCGACGATGAATTCGATCGCCTCTTCGAGCTGCTTTCCTGAGGAAATGGCATCTTCTTTATCCTCACCTGATCTCATGAGAAAATCGAGTTCCGATAAG
>JAFDEE010000004.1:6750-74140 GCA_019310525.1 Deltaproteobacteria bacterium
CCGATAAGGGAAGATCGATGGTGATCATGGTAATAGACGGGCAGGGGGGAGGCATTGGGGCTGCGGTCATCAAGAGTCTCCGGACCCGGGGCGGGGAGGACCTCCTGATCTGGGCATTGGGAACCAATTCCATCGCCACCTCAAGGATGATGAAGGCCGGGGCCAACCGGGGAGCAACCGGTGAAAACGCGATAGTCCGGTCCTGTTCCCGGGTGGACTGGATCATCGGAACCCTTGCCGTTATCATGCCCAACGCCATGATGGGCGAGGTGACCCCCCGGATGGCCGAGGCCCTTTGCTCCAGCCCCGCGAGAAAGGTCCTGATTCCTCTGACCCAGGAAAATGTCAAGGTTGTAGGTGTTGCGGAAGAACCCTTGCCTCACCTCGTTGATCGGGTAGCTTCCCTGGTGCTAGGGAGTGGCAGCGACTGATTCTTTTCCCGAAAGCCCTAGAGTGCGCTATCGTTTACACGCTCTTTCCAGCCGATCAGGAAGATCGAAATAGTAGTCCGCCTCGTTCGTTTTTCCCCTCTTCAGACACCCCTTTCCATAGATACGGCACTTCCTGCGGAGTTCCTTGAGGGCGGCCAGCAGGTATTCGTCCTTGAGGTCTTCTTTTTCGATGAGATTGACCAGGGATTGGATACGATAACGATCCAGACCCCCGATCCTCGTGGAAAGCTGGTCGCTGTGCCCCCCTTCTTTGACAAGGAGATATTCATCGATGAGGTGGATCGGGTAACGGCTTGAGATCCTTAACCACAGGTCGTAGTCCTCACAGGCCGGCAGGCTTTCATCAAAAAGGCCGACCTCATCGAGAAGACTCCTCTTAAGCATAACTGCGGAAGGACTTACGAGACAAAGCCTGAGGGAGGGAATGAAGACATCTCCAGAGGGTTTTAGGTGTTTTTTCCGGGGGTTGACCCGTCGGCCTCGCCGAATCCAGATTTCCTGGGTCTGACAAGCCACACATTCCGGTTGCCGCCGGAAGAAAGCGACCTGAGTTTGAAGCTTTTCAGGAAGCCAATAGTCATCCGAGTCCAGGAAGGCCACGAGGGGTGCGCTGGAATGGCGGATACCCGTGTTTCTCGCAGCGGATACACCCTGGTTTTCGGCGTGCCGGATGTAGGAGATATGCTTTCTGAAGGGGGCGATTCTTTCTTCTGTATCGTCCCTGGAACCGTCGTCCACCACGATGATTTCGATCTCGGCAGGATCAAAGTTTTGGTGGAGGACGGAGGAGAGGGCCCTGCAGACCATCGAGGCCCGGTCAAAGGTGGGGATGATGACGCTTACGGTCTTCATGCAAGGTGGTGCCAGAGGAATCCAAGGCATCCCGCCAGGAAGAAGTTCCCTTCTACCAGGGCCTCCAGGGATGTTCCGGGATAAAGCCACCGCTTTTCGTAGGCCAGGATGGACATCATAAGGGTGCCGTAGCAGAGCAGGAGCAGATAGGAGAAGCTCCCCACGGCGCCGACCAAGGGTGCGGCCAAAAGGCCGAGGCCGCCTATGATCGTGACGGATTTCAGCAGGAGGAGAGTCCTTTTTTCCCCCAGAGTGATGGGAAGGGTCTCAACTCCCACGATAAGGTCGCCCTGGGCCTGGAAGATATCAAAAAGGGCAGATCGTACATATACTATTGAAAATACTGCAAAAAATGCTACCAGGGTCTTTGAGGAGTCAGGAGGGGAAGGCTCAAGGAGAGGCACCAGGGAAATGACGGTCGCCCACGCCAGGGATTCCGAAAGGGTTTTAGAGCCGGGGATATCCTTGATCTTGGTATAGCGAAACAGGCGGCGCCTACGAAGCGGGACGATCGGCACACTGTATATGATACCAAGGACGCACAACCCGGACATGATGAGAAATACAGAGGGCCCGAGACGGATGGCGATGGCCAGGGAGCCGAGGATTGCAAGGATTCCCGAGAACATCAGGGGAATTCGGTACCTTCGATAAAAGCAGGCCATGGCCGGGTCGTTGTATGTGCTGGCCCCCTTGTCGAGGAAGCGGTTGAGAACGTGCATGGCATAGATATAAAGAAAAGCGATGCCGGGATGAACGAAGTCAAGATCCCGGTTCATCAGGATTTCGGCAGAGTAAGACAGAGAATAGCCACCGAAGGCCACGACGAGATTGCTGTCCATAAGGATCTTGAAAACCTTCCTCAACCAAGGACCCAGGCGGGCCTCCCTGCGGCTGCGGATCCCCTGGATCTCCTGTACAACCTGCTTGATCATCCAGTTGGGTGTGGAGGCCCCGGCCGTGACTCCCACCACCTCCATGGATGCCAGCCTTTCTCTGTCCAGTTCCTCGGCCTTCTCGATGTGAAAGGTACGGAGGCCTGCGCCTTCGGATACCTGGACCAGTCTCTGGGTATTGCCGCTGTGGTACCCTCCGACGACCACGACGCAATCCACGTGGCCGGAAAAAGATTTCACTTCTTGCTGACGGTTATGGGTCGCATCACAGATGGTGTCGAAGATGACGGCCTTGGGATACCTGGCTCTCACGGCCTCCTGTATTTCCCTGTAAACTTGGGCGTCCTGGGTGGTCTGGGCCACGACAAGGAGTTTTTCCGTCTCGGGTAGGGTCGCTACCTCCTCGGGGCGGCCGATCACATGGGCCTTGCCCTCCGCATAACCCTGAAGGCCGATGACTTCTGGATGGTCCTGGTCCCCGACGATTACAGCCGTAAATCCTTTTCGGGTATGGGATCGAATAATGGCCTGGACCCTGGCCACCCTGGGGCAGGTGGCGTCCAGGATTCGAAGGCCGCTGGAGCGGAGAATCTCCCTTTCCCCGGGAGGAATTCCGTGGGCACGGATCACCATTGTCCCCTTTTTCCCCTGGATCTCCCGGATGTCTTCTATCGGGATGACGCCCTTGGATTTCAAGAGGTCGATCACCTGGGAGTTGTGGATGAGGGGGCCGTAAGTATAGATAGGTCCATCACCCTTGTTGGCCTCGTTTAGGACAAGGTCCATGGCGCGGTGGACGCCCATGCAGAAGCCGGCGGTCTTTGCCAGTTTTACTTTCAAGCGGCCTGATCCTCCAGGGTTTCAAAATACTCGTCAAGGGTTTGGATGAGGGTCTCGAGATCCCCGATCCGGGTGATTCGCCCCCGGAATCGGCTGCTGTGGGGAAGCCCCTTGGTATACCAGAGGAGAAGCCCCCGCATGGCCCGGGCAGCGCGATATTCTCCAAGGGATTCCGCCAGGAGGTTGAAATGCTCCAAGATCAGGGCCTTGCGCTCGGAAAAGGTTGGTTCGGGGATGGAAAGATCCCGCTCAAGGCAGAGTATTTGTTTGAAAATCCATGGGTTTCCTACGGCTCCACGACCTATCATGACCCCGTCGCACCCGGTCTCCTTCCGCATCCTCAAGGCCGCAGCGGGCTCAAAGACATCCCCGTTCCCGATGACGGGGATGTTCAAGACCGTCTTGATTTCTCCGATGATGTTCCATTCGGCGTGAAGAGAAAAACCCTGAGTGGCATAACGGGGATGAACGGTCAGGGCATCTGCGCCGCAATCCTGGACAATTTTGGCGATCTCGAGGTAGGAGGGTTCGGAAGGACTCCAGCCTGCACGGATCTTGACAGTCAAGGGTACGGAGCAGCTGAGCCTGACGCGGGAAAGAATCGATTCCACCCTCTTGGGATCCCGCAACAGGGCCGCTCCTGCTCCTGTCCGGGTCACCTTTTTCACCGGGCAACCCATATTGATATCCACGACAGAGGCCCCCGCATCAATGACTATTCGAGCGGCCGTGGCCATGATCTCGGGATGGGATCCAAAGATCTGTACGGCCAGAGGCCCTTCGGCGGGATGGCTCTTCAGGTAGCGGAAGGTGCTTTCCTGCCCCCGTGTGAGCCCGGTGGCACTGACCATTTCCGTGGTGACCAATCCCGCCCCCATTTTCTTGACCATGAGGCGAAAGGGGAGGGAGGTGATACCGGCCATCGGGGCCATGAGGAGCCAATTGTCTAATTGGAGGGTGCCGATCTTGAGCATGGTGGCATATTAGAGAATTTTCGGGGGGTTGACAAGGGCGCATACAGGAAAGGGGCTTGGTGGTTCCCGGAGAATGTGAAGAAGGCGGTTGTACTGCAGGGTGGCATGAGCTATCATTTTTTTAGAAACTTTTTCCGGGGCAGGTAAGGGGGCGTATGCGGAAGAGAGGACACTTCCTGCTTTCCGGGCCGACGAGAGATCACGAGGAGGGCGTTGAATGACAAAAGAAGACAAGGGCCATTTCGCCAAAAAACATGAGGAAAATCAGGCGCTTGATCGGAAGATCCTCGAGGCGATCCGGGAGAGGGCCGTGGACGATGATCTTCCCTGTGCCGTTGCTTTTTCCATAGCGGAAGACCTGGATGTCTCTCCAGCCGAGGTGGGCAGGGCGGTGGATATCGTTGAAAAGCATATCATCAAGTGCCAGCTGGGGCTTTTCGGGTACGGCCCCCGGAAGAGCTTGCTGTCTCCGCCTGAGTCCATTGATCCAGAGCTTTCCGAGGCCATCCACCAGGCCTTGGTGGACGGCCGTCTTCCCTGCCGGGCCGCGTGGGATATCGCAAAAAGGCTGGGAATTCGAAAGATGGCCGTATCTTCCGCCTGCGAGGGGCTCGGTATCAAGATTTCCCGATGCCAACTGGGTGCCTTCTGAGCCTGGAACTGCAAGAGGTCGATCACAAAGCAGGCAAGGCCCTTGAGAACCAATGGGAGGGGGCAGGCCGGGGGGAGATGCCGCTGCGCGATTTTTCGTGAAGAGTTTCAGCCGCCAAGAAAGAGATCCGTACTGATGTAACGCTCACCGGTGCTCGGGAGTATCACCACGATCTGCTTGTCCCGGTTTTCGGGTCTTGCCGCCACTTTCAGGGCAGCGGCCACCGCGGCCCCGGAGGAAATCCCGCAAAGGATACCTTCTTTTTTGGAGAGGTCCCGGGCCGTCTCGAAAGATTCCTCATCGGAGACCGTTATGATCTCGTCAAGGATCCGGGTGTTGAGGACCGGGGGAATGAATCCGGCCCCGATCCCCTGGATCTTGTGGGGGCCCGGTTTCCCTCCGGAGAGAACGGGGGAGCTGGCGGGTTCCACGGCCACGGCCTTAAATTCGGGTTTGCGTTCCTTTATTACCTCCGATACCCCGGTAATCGTTCCTCCGGTTCCCACCCCGGCCACCAGGATATCCACCGCGCCCCCGGTATCCCGCCAGATCTCTTCAGCCGTGCTCCGCCGGTGAACGGCGGGATTGGCCGGGTTGCTGAACTGGTTGGGCATGAAGGCGCCGGGGGTCTCATCAAGTATTTCTTGGGCCCTTTGGATCGCCCCCTTCATACCTTGCTCCGCCGGGGTGAGGACCAGGTCCGCCCCAAGGTGTCGGAGCAGTTTTCGCCGCTCAAGGCTCATGCTCTCAGGCATGGTCAGCACGAGCCGGTACCCTTTCGCGGCACAGACGAAGGCAAGGGCTATCCCGGTATTGCCGCTGGTGGGTTCCACGATCAAGGTTTTCTCGTTGATGGAACCCTGCCTCTCCGCAGCCTCGATCATGGCCGCCCCGATGCGGTCCTTGACACTGCCCAGCGGATTCATGAATTCTAATTTTGCAAGGATCGAGGCCGGAAGGCCCTTCCCTATCCGGTTCAATCGGACCAACTGTGTCGATCCTATGGTCTGGATGATGTCATTGAAAATGCCAGGCATCTCTCAGCCCTCCCTCTTTTTCGGCATCCTGGAAACCTTTTTTTCCACGGCCCCTTTCATGATCAATTCGGGTTTTTTCAAGAAGACCCGGGTATCCGGGGGCACCGACTCGGTGATCCACACGTTTCCTCCGATCACGCACCGGGCCCCGATAACCGTTTCTCCTCCGAGGATCGTGGCCCCGGAGTAAATGACAACGTCGTCTTCGATGGTGGGGTGGCGCTTTTGGTTCCGTAAACTTTCCAGGGCGTCCCTGGGGAGGGAAAGGGCCCCGAGGGTCACTCCTTGGTAGATCCTTACCCGGTTTCCGATCTCGGCGGTCTCTCCGATGACGACACCGGTCCCATGGTCGATGAAGAAACTCTCCCCGATTCGGGCACCTGGATGGATGTCGATCCCTGTAAGCCCGTGGGCGTATTCTGTCATCATTCGAGGGATGAGGGGTATATTCTGCTCATAGAGCAGATGGGCGATCCGGTAAACCGTGATGGCAAAGAGGCCTGGATAGCTGAAGATGACCTCGTCGTGACTGCGGGCGGCCGGATCCCCTTCCCGGGCCGCTACGACGTCTTTTCCGAGTAAGGAACGGAGGTTGGGCATTTCCCGGATAAAATCTATGGCGGCTTCATGGCCCCGGTCCAGGCATTGGCTGCACGGTTGGTTGTACCGGAGACACTCGTGGCGGATGGAAAGGGTGATCTGTTCCGCAAGGGACTCATAAAAGGTGGAGACCTCCTGCCCGTAATAGTAACCGAAATTGACCTTGTCCACCCGCTCCCTCGTAAAGTATCCAGGAAAGAGTATTTGGCGGGCCCTTTTGATGAGAGCGACTATGGCCTCCCTGGAAGGAAGGGGTTCCGGACTCACGTGGTCGAAGCATTCCTTCCGGTCGCAGGAACGCACCAGTCGGTCCACAAGCTCCGGGAGCTCTTTTCGGAACCGTTCCGTGTTCAACACATCCGTCTTGCATCGATCTTCTTTTAGCACGTCTTCCATGGTTCAAGTTCTTTCTTTTTCCCGCCTCGGGCGGACCCATAGGAGAGAACCGGCCAAAGCCGCCTAAGTGCCTGAGGCGCAGGCCTGGCCTTCAGGCTTCCAGAAGGGTGAATAGCTCCGGAGTTTTTCTATGATCGGAGGAACTTTTTCCAGCACGAAATCAATCTCCTCCTCAGTGTTGTAAATACTCAGGCTGAAGCGGATGGAGCCGTGGGCCATGGTAAAGGGGACGCCCATGGCCCGGAGCACATGGGAGGGCTGCAGGGAGCCGGAGGTGCAGGCGGACCCGGAGGAGGCGCAGATCCCATGTTCATCCATGAGCAGCAGAATGGCTTCTCCTTCAACGAATTCGAAGCTGATATTGGAGGTATTGGGCAGGCGTTCCGCCCCCGCCCCGTTGACCCTGGTATTCGGGACCAGGGAGAGGATTCCGGTTTCCAGCTTGTCCCGGAGGGCCTTCACCCGCGTGTTTTCCTTCTCCATGTTCTCGGCCGCCATCTCACATGCCTTTCCCAGCCCGATGATGCCGGCCGTGTTCTCCGTACCTCCCCTGCGGCCTCTTTCCTGGTGTCCTCCGATCAGGAAGGGCGAGAATCTGGTGCCCGTTCTCACGTAAAGCACACCGATCCCCTTGGGGGCGTGAAGCTTGTGCCCGGATATGGAAAGCATGTCGATGGCACTGTTGCTCAGATCGATCGGAATCTTCCCCACGGCCTGGACAGCGTCCGTGTGGAAGAGAATCTTCCTTTCTTTGGCCATCCGGGCGGCCTCTTCAACGGGAAAAATGACTCCTGTTTCATTGTTGGCCCACATGAGAGTGACGAGTGCCGTATCCCGGGTGAGGCTCACCCGGTACTGGTCCATGTCCAGCCGACCTTCCCGGTCAACGGGGATCTCCGTGACCTTGTATCCTTGTTTTTCAAGGTAGTGACAGAGTGACCTGACGGCGGGGTGTTCCACCCTGCTTGTCACGATATGCCTTTTTTCCTTCTCCGTACGCAGGGCCGAGAGGATGGCCGTGTTGTCACTCTCGGAACCGCAACTGGTGAAGATGATCTCTTCGGGCCGGGCTCCCAACAAGTCGGCCACCTGTTCCCTGGCTTTGCGGAGTTTTGCCGCCACCTGTCCGCCGAAAGTGTGGGCACTGGAGGGGTTACCGTAATATTCGTTGAAATAGGGCAACATGGCCTCAAGTACTTCGGGGGAAACCTGGGTGGTGGCGTTGTTGTCCAGGTAGATCGTTCTCATTCTGTCACCTCCTCTACGACCAGTTCAGGCCAGACCAGTTCTCTGAGTTTTTGTTCAACAAAGTTTTTCAGGGTCAGTTCAGAGGCCCTGCACGTGGCACAGGCTCCGCGGGTCGCGACCAGGACCCGGTTCCCGATCACATCCACGAGTTCGATGTCTCCCCCGTCGTTTTGGAGGGAGGGCCGGATCTCCCGCTCTATCGTCTCCTCGATCATCCGGATTTTCTGGATGTTGGAAAGTTTCGGCCGGGTCACGCGTTTTTTCTCGGATCGGACCCGGGCGATGATCTCACGGATGGTATCGTGGCAGCCCTCGCATCCTCCCCCGGCCTTCGTGTAGTTCGTGACCTCCTCCACCGTGCTCAGGTTGTTTTCCCTTATTGCCCTCTCGATTTCCAGATCCGTCACCCCGAAACACTCGCAGACGATTTCCCCTTCCTGTTCCTTGACCGGCTGGCCCCGGTAATCGGCAAGGGCATGTTCCAGGGCCTGTCGGCCGAGAACTGAGCAGTGCATCTTCTCCTTGGGAAGCCCCCCGAGATAGTCCACGATATCCTGGTTGGTGATCTTTTCCGCCTCCTCGATCGTTTTTCCTTTCAACATCTCGGTGAGGGCGGAGGCGGAAGCGATGGCGCTGGCGCACCCGAAGGTCTGGAACTTGGCCTCCTGTATCTTTCCGTTCTCATCCACCTTCAGCATGAGCTTCAGGGCGTCCCCGCAGGCCATGGAGCCCACCTCACCGACGGCGTTGGCATCCTCCATCTCCCCGGCGTTTTGCGGGTTGAGAAAGTGTTCCTTGACTTTGTCCGAGTATTCCCACATGATTTCTTCCTCCCGACTGGAAGCCCGACTGAAGGAATAGGTTCGAATCGGGGCTTAATAAGGACATGGACCGGCATTCTTTATTAATGAAAGGGCCCTTATCGACAAGTTTAATCATTATTCCTATTTTGACAATAGGAAATATTGAATCCTAATCCTGGCACTCTCGATCATCGGTTATGAGACCATTCTGTGTTGGGGGCCGAAAGATTTTTAGAACATTATACCAGGTGCAACTACTGAAGGGCGAAAATATTGACCGGAATGGATCCCGGGGATGATCCCGGAGGCTTCAGAATCTTGCAGGTTGTTGATAAACATAGTGAGCGAGGTAGTTTTAAACTGCCTGTTCAGAGGGGAAACAGACATGCCGATTTCAGGAAAGATGCAGAAGATCATCGAGACTTCATCGAGTGTTACCAGGATGTTCGAAGAAGGGGCAAGGCTCAGGGCCCGGTATGGGCCGGACAGGGTCTACGATTTCACCCTGGGAAACCCGGCGGTTCCTCCTCCCCCCGAGTTCGGAGAGGTTCTCCGGAACCTGGTGAAAGAGGATTCCATCCCCCATGGCTACACCCCGACCGCCGGGCTTCTCCCGGTCCGAAGGGCCGTGGCTGAATACCTGAGTCGTGAGCAGGGAACGGAGATCCCGGCCGAAAACGTTGTCATGACCTCCGGAGCGGTCGGGGCCCTGAACGGCATCTTCACCGCCCTGATGGACCCCGGGGAGGAGATCTTGGTGCCGGCCCCTTATTTCGTGGCCTACACCCTCTACGTGATGAACATGGGGGCGGTCCTCCGCTCCGTGCCCACGGGAGGGAATTTTCACCTGGATCCCGGGGCCATGGAGGCGGCCATCACCGGGAAGACCAGGGCGGTTTTGGTCAATTCCCCCAATAATCCCTCGGGTGCGGTCTATTCCAGGGAGGAGTTGGAGCAACTCGGAGAAGTCCTGGATCGGGCCAGCAAGAGATACGGGAGGAGAATCTACCTGATCTCGGATGAACCGTACCGTAGGTTGGCCTTCGACTCCGAAGTGCCCTCCGTGCTAGAGTCCTATCCCCACACGATCCTGATTTCCTCATATTCCAAGCAGCTTTCCCTTGCCGGAGAAAGGATCGGATATCTTGCCGTTCACCCGGAGGCCGAGGACGCCGAACAGCTTGTCAAGGCAGCCGGGGTCATGAACGCCGTTCTTTACGTCAACGCACCGAGCCTGTTCCAGAGGGTCGTGGCCGCCCTTCAGGGGGCGGTGGTGGACGTGGAGGCTTACAGGCGCCGCAGGGACCTCGTCTGCGAGGTGTTGGAGAGGGCCGGCTATACCTTCACCGTGCCTCAGGGGGGGTTTTTCATCTTCCCGGAGTCCCCGATCCCCGACGATATCACCTTTTGCCGGAGTCTCATGGAAGAGCGCATCCTGGTCTGCCCGGGAACGGATTTCGGCACCCCGGGTCATTTCCGCCTCTCCTTCGCCGTTCCGGAGAAGACCATCCTGGAGGCGGAGGAAGGATTCAGGAGGGCCAGGGAAGAGATAGAATAGGGTGAAGCATGAAAGAGCGGAAGGTTTCCCCCACGTGTATAGAGTGCCTCAGGAAAATGACCCGGGATATGGCCGAGATGGCAGTTCCCGGGGATAAAGGCACCCTTTCCCGGGCAGAGGCCGCGGCCGAAAGGATTCTTCAGGAGGCTGTTAAAAGCGGAGATTGGTGCCCCCCGAGGATCGCGAACCGCATCCTTAGAGAACTCCGTGATTATACGGGAGTGGAGGATCCTTACGCAGCGTTCAAGTCCCTGGAAATGGCCAGGGCCCGTGAGACGATAGCCGTCCTGGAGGGACGGACGGGGTCTGATTTTCGCTCTCTCGTCTGCCTTTCCCTTCTGGGCAACAGCCTGGATTTTTTCTATGGACCGGATACGGCCTTCGCCGGTATTCCGGAAGATCCGGGAAGTATTTCCTGTTACTATGATGACATCGGGCGCCTGGAATCCTTCCTCTCCTCCAGGCCCGAACGGGTCCTCTTCCTCACGGACAACGCCGGGGAAATCTTCTTTGATCTCCCCCTCTATGACTATATCCGGGAACATGCCGGAGAGACGTTATTGCTGGTTAAGGGGGAACCTTCCCTGAACGACCTGACCCGTACCGAACTCCGGCATGCGGGCCTGGAGGGTCGATTCGACAAGGTGATGGATACCGGTATTGATGGGGTGGGGATCGACTGGGAATGCCTGCCGGGGAAAGTCCTGGAACTCTTCGACTCGGCGGACCTGGTCATTTCCAAGGGAATGGCCAACTTCGAAACCCTCTATCCCCGGCTCCTGTCCACTCCCATCTTTTTTCTGTTCAAGGTCAAGTGCGAACCAATCCAGGACTATATCGGGGCCCCGAAGGGAAGTTATCTTGCTTTCTGGCGGGACGGAATTCCTTCGGTTCGTTGAGCAAGCATCAATACTGCAGCTATTCAAATTTACCGGCCTGGTGTTTTCTGGCGACTTATCTGCGGGGGAAGCCGCAGCCCGGGGGGAGACCCGGAACGGAAGAAAAGGCGTCATTGGGTGCACCTTGATCATTCTCCAAGCAGGATCTCCCGGGACTTGGGACCACAGTTTAAGAGCAGATCGAGGACGGAGAGGTTCGGAAGGAATTCGCCCCAGAGCTGGGGATACACCGGGACGGGGGGAGTGAAAAAATCCAAACTTATTCCCGCCTCCCGAAAAACTTCCTCATTCAAGAATTTCTTGGCCGGCCTCTGGGCCAAAAAGCGGGTTGCGCCCGTCCGCCTGCAGATCTCAATGAGCCTCCGATCCCCCGTGCCACCCACCCCAAGCTCCGAGAGGAGCAAAACCTCACCCTGGATACCTAGATGCCGGATCACGTGCCGGATAATCTCCATATTCAGGTCCAGGAGCCTTTCAAAATCCCCGGAGAAGATTTTTTCGAAGAACGGCAGGTGTTCCCTCAGGTAGGGCGCCCTGGCATAGGCGGTCTTGATGGTCTCCAGGTGCTTTTTCGCCCAGCGGCCCTCACGGCATATCCGGACGGAACGGATCGTCTGCAGGCCCAGTCCTTTTTTCCACACCGGGATGGTCATCCAAAGGGTGCCAAGGTGGTTCTTGAATCGGTTTCTCGAAATCCAGGTGGTGCCCCGGGGAAATTGAACGTCGTCCAGGATGACGAAAAGATCGGAAAGGTGGGCCTTGTAAAAGAAACCGGGATAAGGGGCGAAGTAAGGCTGGCTGGCGGAAAGGATCATTCAGGGAGAACCTTTTCATAGGGGTGAGGGTCCAGGAAAAGGCGGGGGTCTCTGGCTTTAAGTTCCCTGTAGCGGGAAAGGCAGAAACGCCTGGAGAAGTCCGGATGTTGGAGGTATGGGAGAGTATTCTTCTTAAAGATATCCACGAAGCGGTTGAAGACCTCCTCCTTCTGGTTCGCGTCGACGAAATGCTTTTCCTGTACATGGTTGTAAGTAACCTCTGTGCCGAGGACCCTTCTGAGGATGAAATACGCCCTGTCTTTTTCAGGGACGAAATGGAAGTATTCCTCCCTGAGGGGAACGGCGGCCCTGGCCTCCATGCGCACGAGCCAGCGATCCCCGGCGATGATGCGGCTCTGGTCCCATATTTCCAGCTTCAGCCCGTTTTGCAAGTTAAGGGTTTCGACGTGTTTTTCCCCGATCATCATACTCCTCTGCAAAGCCGAATGATTTCCCCGGATGTGTACTCGGCCACGTCGGCCAGGCCGTCCAGGGGCATGAAGATCCTGGCATTGGCCGAAAACAGACAGGTCACGGAAGCAGGAAATTCCTCGTCCGCCAGGTAAATGATGTAAAGGAGCGCAATCTTGGGCAGGGGGTAAAGCAACAGGGAGAGGTCTCCCGATCCCCCAGGGGGATCCTTTTCCCCTTCGAAGGCCTTCAGGATTTCTTCCGTCCTCTCCAGTATTTCCGGGACACGGGGAACCAGCACCCGTTCTGTATTAGCCGAGAAGGCCCCATGATAGGGCATGCTGTCGGGCAGGTCCTTGAAGGAGACAAATGGCGCGAGTCGAAGGGGATCCTGGACCACGTGAAGGGCATAAAGGGTCACGAGCAGGGCCCGGGGCCCTGTGTCGGCCTTCTCGGAGAAGGTGACGCCCTCGGGAGACAGGCAGCAGTCCCGGCCGAAAGCCCGGAACAGGAATTGTCTTCCCCTCCTGAGGGCCGGAATCTTTTTATCCAGGCCTTCCGGCTCCCGGTAGATGCGCTCCAGGTTGTTTCGGATGAGGGTGTCGTAGTTTGTTTCCATGTTATTGAACGTTTTTCAAGGGTCTTTGGTTCTTCACCGGCAGATCAGCGGCGGTAGTGTAACACGAATCAGTCCGATTCCAAAGGGGAAAGGAAAGGGGACGGCGGGGGTCCCGGGGGGTGTCATGAAGGGGAGGCCGGTTTTGGAGATGGAAGCAGACTGGATACATAAACAAGTCGGATCCCCCGCAGATTCCGGACGAAACGGCCCACGGCCCGGGCGGTCTCGGGAAAAGGATGTCCGATGCCGATGGCTGCGCCCCTGCTCAGGGCCCGACGCGCGAGCCTTTCAAGCTGGGCGAAAATGGCGGATTCATCCAGCCGCGTATCCAGAAAGATGTTCCTGCAAGCGGCTGCCATGTGGAGTCTGCGGGCGGTTTCGTAACCGGTGGACCGGCTGGTGGTGAGGCTGTCCACGAAAAAGAGGTTTTTTTCCTTGATTACGGCCAGGGCCTCCTCCATTTCCTTTTCCGAGGAGGTGAACCGGGATCCCATGTGGTTGTTTACCCCCGTTGCAAAGGGGATTTCAGAGATGTTTTCTTCCATGACTCGGGCGATTTTGTCGGCGTCATCCCCGACAAAAAGGGCGCCCGGCCCCGGGTCCACTTCCGGATTAAAGGGCTCCATGGGCTGGTGGAGCATGATCTCGTGGCCGGCCTCGTGGATCTCACGGGCCAGGGCGTGGGAATAGGGAACACGGGGTAAGACGGCAAAGGTGATGGGAACGCCGATGTCCAGGAAACGATGGGCGCGGGAGGGGCTGAAGCCGATGTCGTCCACGATAAGGGCGATGCGGGCAGGTCCCTTTCCGCCCCGCCGAGACCCGCGTTCACTGGCAAAGGCCTTGGAAATTCCGCTGAATCCGAAGAACGCTCCCATCAGAAAGGAGCTCCCTTTCACCAGAAAATCCCTTCTGCGCATGTCACACACTTTTTTTTCTGCCTGGGGTTCTCCGTCTGAAGGCGGTCAGTCTGATCGGCTTTTTTGTACAACTTGTTGTTGATGTTGTCAACACTAAACACAATATATTGTATTATCATATTTGGGGAATAAAACCCTCGCTTTCAGGCGAAGGGTTTAGTTCGATTGTTTTTTATTAGGGTTCAAGTGGCCAAGTGATTGTTGTAGAATCCAATAAGCTGGCCTCAATGCATTTCGCCTTGACCCCTTGGGCCTTAAAGCTCGGCTTCAGCCGATATTTTTTACTACGCAGACGTTCTGGTTTTGAGGCGCTCTTCGGGCTGATCCAGTGAAGGGTGGCGCCCTTTTCTTGTGTGTACTCCTGAAAAGGTGGTGGAGGTAACGGTCCGGGATGTTGTATAGTTTAGTTTCCATCCATAAATGGCCTTTTTGGGCGAGGAAGGCGAAATCGGCCACTTATGGATAGGCGCTGAATTATGGGGAATCTGAATTTCATCCAATCCGGGGCGGCAGAGGAAGGTCTTTTCGAAAAGGAGGTGTGCGATGGGTTCTTCGGGAGATGAGGGGCTCCAGGCCCTGAGAGCCGATGCAGAAAAGATTTTTCGCGCGGGGGTGGGCAGGGTGGACCCGGGCGAGGCCGTTCGGCGGTTCGTCCGTCTGGAGGGTCAAACCCTGGTTTGCGGGAAAGAAGATTCCCACGGGGTGCACCTGGATCTTTCTGCATTCGACCATGTCTACCTGGTGGGGGGTGGAAAGGCGACGGCCCCCATGGCCGGGGCCATGGAGGAGATCCTGGGGGAGCGGATCACGGGGGGGATCGTGAGTGTCAAGTACGGGTTCACTAAACGGCTTTCCCGAACCGAGGTGGTCGAAGCCGGCCATCCCCTTCCAGACCAAAAAGGAGTGGAGGGGACCCGGAAGATCCTGGATCTCCTTGAGGGGACTGGAGAGAGGGATTTGGTCTTCTCGTTGATTTCCGGGGGAGGGTCCGCTCTTTTGCCATCCCCCGCGGGACGGATCACCTTGGAGGAGAAACAGGCGGTGACCCGGGCCCTGCTGGAGTGCGGGGCGAACATCCACGAGATCAACAGCGTGCGAAAACACATCTCTTCTTCCAAGGGGGGACAAATGGCCAGGGCCGCCTATCCGGCCACCGTCGTCAATCTTATGCTCTCGGACGTGGTTGGAGACGATATGGATGTCATCGCCTCGGGCCCCTTTGTACCCGATTCGAGCACCTTCCAGGAGGCCCTTGGGGTACTGGATCGCTATGGACTCTCGGATATCCCGGAATCCGTCCGGGACTACCTGAAGACGGGAATGGAAGGCCGTGTTCCGGAAACCCCCAAGGCAGGAGATCCTGTCTTCGACCGGGTCCACAACTTCGTCATCGGGAGCAACATCCTCGCCCTGGAGGCGGCGGCGAAGGAAGCGGAAAAGCAGGGATACCGCACCCTGATCCTTTCTTCCATGGTGGAGGGGGAGACCCGGGAGGTCGCCGGGGTGCATGTGGCCATCGGAAAGGAGATCCTGAGGACCGGCCGGCCCATGCCTCCGCCGGCCTGCGTTATTTCAGGCGGGGAGACCACCGTTACGATCCGGGGAAAGGGCTTGGGGGGAAGAAATCAGGAATTTTGCCTGGCGGCCGCCTTGGAGCTCCGGGACCTGCCTCCCCGAATCGTGGTGCTCAGCGGGGGGACGGATGGGAACGACGGACCCACGGAGGCCGCGGGTGCCGTCGTGGATCCGCAATCAGTGAAGCGGGGACGGGACCTAGGGCTGGCGGCCGGGGAATACCTGGAGAACAACGACTCCTACCACTTTTTTAAAACCACGGGAGAACTGCTGGTAACCGGACCCACCAATACCAATGTCATGGATGTGAGGGTAATCCTCGTGCGGTGAGGGGAGTTGAGCGAAGCCGGCCCCCGGGAGTAGAATGTGTCCCTCCTCCTTTTAGCGCCGGAAAATTCCGGGAAGCGGGTCCTCAAAGGGAATATTTCTTCAAGACCTTTTTGATGTCCTCGGTTCGATCCTTGTGGGTGACCAGGGTTTTATCCCCCGCCCGTACCACGACCAGATCCCTCACGCCGATCAGCATGACGGATTCATCCTTGTTCTCGCAGAAGACCAGGTTGTCCCTGGCGTCCATGTTCATCAGTCGACCGCGGGAATGGTTCCCCGAATCGTCCCCGGGGAGGTAGGCCTTCATGGCGTTCCACCCCCCCACGTCCGACCATGAGAATGTACACCCAACACAGCGCACCGTTTCCGCCCTTTCCATGACGGCATAGTCTATGGATACCGTTTCGATCGAGGCGAAGGCCCTGCCGAGGGCCTCCGGCCACCTTGGCGTATCCAGGTACGTCGTGGCCTCCGAGAGGGCCTCCAGGTGGGCGGGGATGTGCCTTTCGATCTCTCTCAAGATGGCCTCCGCGGTCCAGACGAACATTCCGGAGTTCCACTTGAAACGCCCGGACTCCAGGTAGCCCCGGGCCGTCTCTAGGTCCGGTTTCTCCTTGAACCGGAGGAGTTCGTAGTGCTCGATCCCCTCGTCGTCGATGATTTTTCTTCCCAGCTCCAGGTAGCCGTAGCCCGTCGCCGGGTAAGTGGGGTGGATGCCGAAGGTGTATAGGACCGCTTCTTTTCGGGCGAATTTCAGGGCGGAGGACAGGGTCTTGCGGAAGACCTCCTCCGGTTCGATCATGTGGTCGGCGGTCAAGGTGGCGATCACCGGGTTACCGAACCGCTCCCGGCAGATCAGGGCCCCGAGGCAGACGGCTGCGGCGGTATCCCGCCGATATGGTTCCCCAACGATGTTTTCCCGAGGGATTTGAGGCAACTCTTCCGAGACCATTTCCACGAAGTCCTTGCTGGTCAGGACCAGGATCCGGTCATTGGGAAACAGGTCGCTTACCCTGTCCAGACTTTTCTGGAGAAGGCTGCGATCGTCGCTGAAGAGCTTTAAGAACTGCTTGGGTCTTGTTTCGGTGCTGAGGGGCCAGAACCGGGTTCCCGCCCCCCCCGCCATGATGATACAGGCTGTTCCATCCGAGCTTCCGTTCATGGTGCAATCCTCGTCAATTTAGGTTTTTTCCCGCCCGGCCCTTTTCGGCGTGCCGGCGGACCTAGATATTATGTGGGGCATGCAGGCCGAAGGGCCTGTTAAAGGGCGGGGCGGGGCCTTTTCAGGCAGAGATCCACGAGTTCATCAATTCTCGCGGTGCCCGCGCAGAGCACGCTGTCCGCTCCGCCCCAGTACAATTTCAGCGTTCCGTCCTCCTCCGGAACGGCGCCGCAGGTAAAGACCACATTGTGGACATATCCTGTGACTTCCCAGGGGTCCTCGGGCTGGAGGATCCACTCGTCCGCCACACCCAGGACCTTGCCGGGATCATCCAGGTCATGGAGGGCCGCCCCCAACCGGTAGACGGCCCCGTCCATGGTCTTAAACACGCCGTGGAAGATCTGGAGCCATCCTCTTTCCGTCCTGATGGGCGTGGCGCCCGGTCCCACCTTCATCTCGTCCCAATGGTAGGGCATGGGCCTGATAAGGATCCTTGAGTCCCCCCAGTGGATCAGGTCCGGGGAATAGGAAATCCATATCGACCACGGCGCAATCTCCGTATGGGGCCGGTCGAGGCGTACATACCTTCCCTCGAAGCGGGCCGGGAAGAGGACCACGTTCCTGCAATCGCATTGGGTTATCAGGGCCACGCGTTCAAGGCGCCTGAAATCCCTCGTCTTTGCAAGGGCTATGCGGACACCGTGCCGGGAATAGGCACTGTAGGTAATCAGAAATTCCCCGTCCAGGGCGCAGATACGCGGATCTTCCACCCCGAACTCTTCATAGGGAGCGAAAGGGCCTTCCTTTGCCGGCGTGATGAAAGGTTCCCCGTGCACCCTGAAGTTAAAGCCGTCCCGGCTCTCGGCCAGGCCGATGACGGAGCGGCCGTTCCTGAGGTGGGAGCGGAACAGCATGATGTACCTGTCCCCATGCTTGACCACCCCCGCGTTGTGTACGGTCTCCACGGGATAGGGGACTTGATCCCTGGTAAGGATCGGATTGTTGCTATGTCGTTGTACCGGTCCGCCCATAATCGTCTTCCAGGCGTTCGATGTCGTCTTCCCCGAAGTAATCTCCCTTTTGGACCTCGATAAAGACCATGTTTTCTTCTCCGGGATTGGCGATCCTGTGGGCGCCCCCGCGGGGGATGTCCACGGATTCCCCTTCCTTCAGGGCGATCTCCCGCCCGTCGAGGGTCACAAGGGCCCGTCCCGTCACGATGTGCCAGTGCTCGGAGCGGCGACGGTGCCGCTGGTAGCTGAGCCTTTTTCCGGGATAGACCGTGATCCGCTTGACTTTGTGATCCTGCCTGTCGGAGAGGACCTCGTAGAACCCCCACGGCCGGTGATCCTCCCTTTTTCTTTCCTCGAGGATCCGTTCGTAGACACGGATGTAATCGTCCACCATGCGCTCAACGCCGAACCGAGCCTCTACCCACCGGCGGCATTCCTCCCGTCGGATTTTTTCGACACGGGAAACCGCTTCCACCATCTCATCCAGGTCTGAGACCAGGAAACCGGTCTGCCCGTGGGCGATCACTTCGGGCATACTGCCCCGGTTGAAGGCCAGGACCGGGGTGCCGCAGGCCATGGCCTCGATCACCGAGAGGCCGAAGGGCTCTTCGAAATGGATGGGATGGAGCAAGGCATAAGCTCCGCCCAGCAGTTCGTCCCTCTTCTCCGGTCCGGCACTGCCGATATAGAGGATCTGCTCGTCGTCGATATGCGGTTTTACTTCCCTGTTGAAGTAGTCCTCATCCTGGACGATTCCCGCGATGATGAGCTTCTTTCCCGTTTTCCGGGCCACCTCGATGCACTCCCTTGTTCCCTTTTCATGGTGAATGCGGCCGAAGAAGAGTAGATAGTCTCCTTCGGCGGGACGAAAGGTGAATTGCTTAAGATCGATACCGTGATGAATGGTGGCGATGTATTCCAGCCCGGGATCTTTGTCCGCTTCGCTGATCGCTACGTAGTAGGCCCTGTGGTTGTATTTCCGATACACCGGCAGGATCCCGGGAGAGGAAAAACCGTGGATGGTGGTAAGGACCGGGGTGTCGGTCAGGGCGCTGTATGTGAGGGGCAGGAAATCGAAATGGTTGTGGATGAGATCGAATTCATCCGCCCTCTCGAACACCTCCGAGATATGGAGGCTTTCCCATACCTTCGGATCGAGGGTTTTGTCCTCCTCGTATCCCCTGGCGCAGACGGCGTGAAGCATACCAGCGGTTTCAGAATCTCCAGTGGCGAAAAGGGTGACGTCTACTCCCCTGGCGACCAGGCCTTCCGTCAAGAGGGAGACGACGTTCTCCCAGGGCCCGTAATGTCTTGGCGGGGTCCGCCAGGCGATCGGCGATAGCATGGCGATACGCATTCTTATCCTCCTTGGATGGCGTTGTGTTCCCTGAGCCATGCGAGAAGTTCCTTGATACTCGCCGTGGCCAGGGCGATGCAGGTATCGGCGCCTCCGTAATAGAGGCGGATTTCGTCCCCTTCCAGGATCCAACCGCAGGGAAACACCACCTTGTCCACGTCGCCGAAGATCTCGTAATCTTCCTCCGGGGCGAATATCCACTCATCGGAGCGAATGATGAGCCGGCGGGGATCTTCCAGGTCAAGGAGGGCCAGGCCCAACCGATAGATGGATCCGCTGGCGGTGGTTCGAACCCCGTGGTAGAGGATCAACCATCCTTCCTCGGTCCTGAGGGGCGGGGGGGAGAGGCCGATCTTGTCCGCGTCCCACCAGCCTCCTTTTCTGGCTGGAATCAAAATAGAGTGATCCCCCCAGTGTTTGAGGTCAGGGGAAAAAGAGATCCAGATATGGGCGCCGGTGGAGGGGAAGGTGGCCACGGGCCGGTGAAGCATGGCCCACCGACCGCCGAACCGGACCGGGAAAAGGGCCGCGTCCTTGTCCTCGGGTGGCATGACAGCCCCGATACGTTCGAACGTTCTGAAATCACGGGTTTTGGCCAGGGAGACCAAGGGTCCGCTCTTTGAGTAGGCCGTGTAAGCCACCACCCAGGATTCCAGTTTTTCCAGGTAGGTGATTCTTGGATCCTCGATCCCCCAAATCTCCTCAGGGAAGGTCTCCGGGCAGGGCCGAAGGGTGGGCCTTTCGTCGATCCGCCAGGAGCCGACACCGTCTTTGCTCCGGGCCGCCGTCAGGTGGGAGATACCGCTCCGCTCCTCCACGCGAAGGAGGAGCAGGGTTTGATCCCCGAAAGCGGTGGCCCCCGCGTTGAAGACCGAGTTAACCGGATAGGGCATCTCCCTTGAGGTCAGGATAGGGTTTCCCGGGTGTCTTCGAAAAAGCTCTTTGAAAAAAGGATTTTTCATCAGGCTTTCCCCTCCTTCAATGGAAATGCCGAAATTTTCTCAAACCCTTTCTTTCATGCGCTCCAGGGTCCCTTCCACCAGGGAGCGAATCTCCTGAAGTCTTTCTTCGCTCTGGGCCTCGAACCGCAGTACCAGGATCGGCCCGGTGTTGGAGGCCCGCAAGAGTCCCCATCCGTCCGGAAAGAGGACCCGTACCCCATCCACGTCGATGATCTCATGATCCTTGGCGAGTTCCTCCTTGACTTTCTCCACGAGTTTGAATTTCTTGTCCTCGGGGCATTCAACCCGGATCTCCGGCGTGTTGTAGACCTCGGGTAGGTCCGCCAGGCAGCGGCTCAGGGGCTCCCGGTTCCGGGAGAGGAGCTCCAACAGCCGGCAGGCCGCGTAAATGGCGTCGTCATAGCCGAAGTAGCGGTCCGCAAAGAAGAGGTGTCCGCTCATCTCACCCGCCAGGACGGCCTTCTCCTCCCTTAGTTTTTTCTTGATCAGGGAATGACCGGTCTTCCACATGATGGCACGGCCTCCATGGGACCGGATATCGTTGTACATGTTTTGGGAGCACTTCACTTCCCCAATGAAAGTGGCCCCGGGAATTTCCTTCAGGATTTCCCGGGAAAAGAGGACCACCAGCATGTCTCCCCAGATGATGCGGCCCTTGTCGTCGACCACGCCGATGCGGTCCGCGTCCCCGTCAAAACCGATGCCCGCTTCGAGTCCCTGATCCAGGACGGTCCGGATCAGGGTCTCCATGTTCTTGGGGACGGTGGGATCGGGCTGGTGGTTGGGAAAGCGGCCGTCCATTTCGAAAAAGAGCTCCACGGGATCGCATCCCAGTCTCCGCAGGATGGGGCCTGCCACAACCCCCCCGGTCCCGTTCCCGGCATCCAGGGCCACCTTGACGGGCCGCTCCAGGGTTATGTTGCGGGCAAGGTAATCCTGGTAGGGGGTGATAATGTCGTAGGTTTCCACCGAGCCTTTCCCCTCACGCAGGGTGCCCCGCTCAAGGAGTCTCCTGAATTCCTGGATTTCTTCCCCGAAGATGGTGTCCGGCCCCAGGCAGACCTTGAAGCCGTTGTACTCGGGAGGATTGTGGCTTGCCGTGATCATGAGACCGCCGTCGGCCTCGAGGTGACGGATGGCGAAGTAGAGAAGCGGGGTCGGACAAACTCCAATATCGATCACGCGAGTGCCCGAATCCAGGAGGCCTTTCACCAGGGCATCCCGGATTTTCGGAGAGCTGAGTCGGCAGTCCCGTCCGACTATGGCCCGCGTTCCTCCATGCTCTGAAAGGTAGGTCCCGTAACCGCGCCCGATTAGCTCCACGTCTTCCAGGTTGAAATCCTTCTCCAGGATGCCGCGGATATCGTATTCCCTGAATATCTCTTTCTTCATGGATGCCTTTCTCCTTTCCCCTTTTGTTGTTTTCGCCATGGCATTGCAAAGGAGAGATTCTTTCCGGCCCGTTTCGAGTTTGCCCGCCCGCCCGGCCCTTGGCGAAACTCTCTCCCATCACCCCCCAGGCCGGGATGGAGTTCTCCGAATGTTCGTTAGAATTCCGGATCGAGGATGACGGGTCTCCCGGTCCTTTTGGCCTCCCGGGCGAGCTCGTAAGCCTCATTGTACTGCCCGGCAACCACTTCCCACGAAGCGACCTCGTCCAAGTATCGCTTCAGATTTTCCCCCAGTTTGAGCCTGAGTGTCTCGTCACTGGCCAGCCGGATCACCTTCTCCCTGAGCATCGCCTTGGTGGTGAACAGCAGACCCCCCTCGCTCTCCAGGGTCTGGGCCGTCAATCCCTCCATGGGTGCGGTGGTGATGTAAGGTTTGTTCAGGGCGATGATACGGGCCAGGGTCCCTGATTGGGTTTCGTCGGTCGAGGGGAGCACGATGAAGTCGCAGGCCCCCATCACCTTGTAATAGATCTCACCCCTCGGGATGAACTCATAGTAATGGGCGATTCCCTTGAGCTGGAGCTCGAGGGCATCGGATTTCCAGCGCTCGTAGTCGGCCTGATGGGAAGGGTCCCGCATGGTGCCCGCTGCAAGAAGATCCCATTCCTGGCCGCAGCGGACCTTCAGTTCCTCATGGATCTCCTCCCACATGGAGAGAAGGATGTCCCATCGCTTGTTGGATTGGATCCAGCCTATCATTCCCACCAGGTGTTCCGCGAGGCCCATCTTGTCGAAACCGAGTTCCGCCCGCACCCGTGGTATCTCATGGATGCCCAGGCGCCTGTCGGGTCTGGCGCCGTGGGGCACCACCATGACGTTTCGCGGAGTCTCCCAGCCGTATCCAGGAAAGGTCCAGTCGAGTCTCCACTTCTGGTAGTGGCACTTGAAGAGCACCACATCGCTTCTTTGGCAAAGTTCGTAGATGAAGTTGGCCTCGAAGGTCCTCAGACGGCCGTGGACGGTGTGAGGTTCCACGACGATGGGGAATTCCGAGATGGCCTCGAGGAGGGTCAAAAAGCCCTCGTTGCCGTCTCCGATGCCCCGCTTGTCCCGGTATTCATAAAGGCCGTACTCGTGTTCCAAGTGGACCGCATACGGGTTCAGATCCCTGATCTTATCGGCCACAGGCCTCCACCAGTCCTGGCGTCCCATGTCGATCAAGGGGAAGACGCCTTCCCCTTCTCCGTCAGTATGGCTGATGACCAGAACCTGCCTGCCGGGATTCGCCTTCTGTATGAATTCCCGGGCCTCTTCGGCAAAGGTGGCGATGCCGCAAAGCCTCGGGGGATAGGAGCTGACCATGACGATGGGAGAGTTATCCATTGCTTGACTCCGAATCAACGTTGGCCGGGCAATTGCTGGACCGCCTCGGTCCCCATCAGGTTGTGAAAGCTCATGATGGAAAGGAGGCAGGCCAGGGTGGATTCCGCCCCTTGGTTCAAGTTCGGGCCGTCCGCCGTGAGACCGTCGCGGCAACCCCCCGTGGTATAGTCATACAAAGGGGTGTTCAGGTCGTTCCTGCCGAAGAACCAATCAAGGGCCCGTCTTGCCTCCTCGATCCACCTCCTGTCCCGGGTGACGTGGTAGGCCTCGATACAGGCATCGATCATGCCCTGGGCCTCGATCGGTTGCTGGTCGAATCGGGCCCGTTCCCCGTTCCTGGAATACCATCCCCGATTCCCGATGGGCACGAAATGGCCTTTTGGATCGGTCTGAATCCGCACGAGCCAGTCCAGTGAACGAAGTCCGGCCTCGATCATTTCTCCATTCTGCAACCACTGCCCCGACAGGAGAAGGGCCTGGGGAATCTTTCCATTGGCATAGGTGACGATATCCTCTATCCAGGGCCAATCCGGGGTCGCGTTGGCCCGGAAAAGATCGAAAAGGCCGTTGGCCAGGGTCTCCCTGAGACGTCGCACTTCGCTGTCCCCGCTGTATTTTCGCAAGTAGGCGTGAATACCCACCAGCCCGAAGGCCATGGCCCTGGGGGCCTGGAACCCGGACATAGCGGGAAGGGCCCGTTCAAAGAGGTTCAAGGCGACCCCTGTTAAGTTCTGGGACCGTGAAAGGGCGACCGCCATGCCAAGGGCCCAGATGGCCCTGGCGTGGCTGTCTTCCGAGCCCATTTCCTCCTGCCACTTGCGGTCGTATCCCATGAAATTCCGGAAACGGCCGTTCTCCGCGTTCAGGGCATGTTCCAGGAAACTCAAGTACCTGCAGGCCAGGATATCAAGTTCTTTTTCCCCCGAGATCAAATCCCGGGCCATCAGAACGGCGATCAGGGCCCTCGCGTTGTCGTCGGTGCAGTACCCGTAAGCGCGGTCCGGCACGATGAATTTCGCATGCTGGAGAATACCCACGTCATCGGTCAAGAGCTTGAGATGATCGAATTTAGGCTGGGGTAGGTCCGGCGAGGTGGCGTCCAGGGCCTTGGTTTGAAAGGTGGGCCTGGGATGAAGTTCCCGTTCCTGTTTCACCTCGCCGAAGATCTCCAGGTACCGCCTGGCCACCTCTTTCCAGACCATGTTCCGGCAATAGGTGTAGGCCCGCTTTCGCATGGCATGCCGTTCCACTTCATTGGCCAGCAGGTCGTTGATCTCCGCCGCAAGGGCCTTTGAGTCCCGGAAGGGTACGAGCCGTCCCCTGCCTTCCCCCAGCATCTCCTCGGCATACCAGTAGGGAGTGGAAATGGTCGCCTTTCCCGTGCCAAGGGCATAGGCAAGGGTTCCGGAGACGATCTGATCGCGGTTCAAGTACGGGGTTACATAGACATCGGCGGCCCCCAGGAATTCGATCAGCTCTTTGAGGCTCACAAACCGGTTATGAAATATAATGTGTTTTTCCACTCCCAGGTCCCGGGCCCTTTGCTGCAGGGAAAAACGATAGGACTCTCCTTCAGTCCGCCTGATGTGGGGGTGAGTGGCGCCCAGGACGATATACTTCGTATCCGGGTGGACCCCTACGATCTCAGGGAGGGCGTCGATCATGTGCTCAATGCCCTTCCCGGGTGAAAGCAGGCCGAAGGTCAGGATGACTTTCTGCCCTTCAACTCCGAACTGATCCTTGAAGTAGTTGGGATCCACGAAGGGTACGTCGGGAATCCCGTGATGGATCAATACGATCTTCTCGGCGGGGATGTCGTAGATCGACCGGAGGATCTCTTCGGCCTTGCGGCCCATGACCACCAAGCGCTCCGAACAGCGGGCGATCTCTTCAAGGGTCCTCTTCTGCTCGGAGTCGGGCTCCTGGAGGACCGTGTGCAGGGTAGTGACCACGGGCATCCGCAGGTTGCCGATGAGTTCCAGGATATGACGGCCGCAAGGCCCCCCGAAGATGCCGAATTCGTGTTGCAGGGAGACCACCTCTACTTGGTTCATGTTCAAAAAATCGGCGGCCAGGCGGTAATCGGTCAATTTTTTTTGATCCAGTTCAAAACGGACCTGGGGGGGATAGGGATAACCCTGGGGAATGTCGTTCATCACGACGGCCCAGCACTGGGTTTCAGGGGCCTCGCGGCGGAAAGCCGCCAAAAGATCGGTGGTGAAGGTGGCGATTCCGCATTGCCTCGGCAAGTGGTTTCCTATAACGGCCATCCGCTTGGGGGCCGTGCGGAGCAGTTCTCCTCGGTTCATGCCAATTCCTCCCCTTGAGACTGAAATGACATGCAACCCCCTTTCGGAAGGTGATGGGCGGAGTCATCCGGATCCGGACAGGATGGTGTCTTAGCAGGCTGTTGAAAAACTACTGTACTTTCTTGCCAACGTTTGCCTTGCCTCAGCTGCGCGCGCTACGTTTTTCAACACCCTGTTAGAGCAAAGAGGAACCGGCACGGGATGAAAGAGATCAAGCGTCATCGGACCTATGCCATCATACAGGGGTGTTGGGCCTGTGGCAAGCACCGGGAGAGTTTAGGGACCCGGCCTTTGTGGAAACCTTTGCGGAGGTCTTCAAAAAAAACGTTCCAGCCACTCCTGAAAAGAGAGATACTTTCCAGTGTGGTAGTCATAGCAAGGTTCGAGAGGGTTCCTGGCGCCTTCATCTCCCATTTCCTCTGTCCACCGGGACAGGACATCCCTCAACTCTTCCCCGGGAATTCCGAACTGCCGTGCCAGGGTCTTGGTTCCATGGACGTTCCTGTAAACGGCCGCCATCTGCCACAGCGCCTTGCGGCGCAGTTCCTCGATCTGATCATCGGGCAGGCCGTGCCGGGAAGCCAGATGGGCCGCCCGGGCATAGTGCCCGGCTTCGATCAAGGTCCTCAGCTCCTCGTTTTCTATCTTCCCCTCCATTGTCCTTTCGCCGTGTTCCTCCCTGAATCTTGCTTGTTTGGCAAACTCAACGCTTGCAAGATTCAGGTCCTATGATCACCCATTTCCGCCCGTAAATTGGGTTCTTCTTCCCTCGACCTGTATCCGGTCGCAGGCACGAAAAAGGGCCCCTCCGGGGCGCTTCTTTTCTCGCTTTCCGCCTATTTTTTGGGCGGAAAAGTTTGGAAATTGCAGATGAATTACATATAACACGTTGATATTTTAGGACAATTTACAACATACAGTGATAATCATTCAAAGGGGATTGTCAAGGTTCCCGCCCTTTTTTCCTGGCCTGGCCGCTCTTGACAATTCCCGAAAAAGCATTACCAAGTTGTTGAAAAATGCAGCGAGTGCAGTAGTTTTTCAACAGCCTGGCAAGTCTTTTTCAGGGCCGATGACCATGCCTCCGGCGACGACAGGACGGCCCGCTTGCGGGCCGTCCTGTCGGGTGAAGTATCCGGAAAACGGCTCCTCTTTTTGTGTCTGGATTTTCGGAAAAAAGGAAGAAGCCTGATGGAAAGAGCATTGTTTTTGGAGAAATATTCAATCCGGCCCGAGGAATTCGAAAGGGCGGGCTTGAGCTGGGAAGAGCTCCTTGCAATCAGAGACGACCACCGTCGGAATCAGGATCGCCTGGAGGCGGCCGCCAGGTACGTATCGGACCGTTTGGGCACGGTCGAGGAGGTTCACAGCATCAAGACCCGGATCAAGGATCCGGAGCACCTTATAGAGAAAATCATCAGAAAGAGGTTGGAAGACCCAACCCTTGTCCTGGATCGTGAGACCTACCGGTTCGTCATCACCGACCTGGCCGGGGTAAGAGCCCTCCATCTTTTCAAGGAGGACTGGGAAAAAATCCACGAATTCATCATCCACACATGGGAACTGCGAAGAAATCCCGTCGCCAACGTCTGCGAAGACGACCATGACCGTTTCGTAAAGCGCTTCAAGGAAAGGGGATGCGAGATACACAAGCATCCCTTCGGTTATCGTTCCGTTCATTACCTGGTTTCCTTCGCACCTTCCAAGGTGGAATTCACCACGGTTGAAATCCAGGTCCGCACCATCCTGGAGGAGGCGTGGAGTGAGATCGATCACATGATCCGCTATCCTTACCGGGCGGATAAAACAGCCCTCTCACCGTATCTCGTCTTCCTCAACCGGCTCCTGGGGAACGCCGATGAAATGGGTTCCTTCATCAAGCTGCTCAATGACAACATCAGCGGTAAGTCCAGGGATCGCTATACCCGTGATTGGAAGAACAGGAGCCCGATCCATTACCTGAAAAGAGACGTGGACGGTCTCCCCGTTGAGATGAATATCAAGCGTTTGCTCCAGGAAAGGATCCAGTCCCTTGAAAAACATCTCCTCTCCCTCAAAACCATGCCCTCCTATGACAGTGTGACCGAGGCCTTTTCTTCTCCCCACACCGGGACCCCATCGTGATTCCTCCCGGTTGACGAAAGGGGACCAGGAACCTGCGGGAAAAAGGAGGACGGGTCCCCCTTGACAAACCGAAAATCCAGATTATTCATTTTAAAAACAGTGAGATAGAACGGGATCGGAAAGGGATTGAAATCCAGGGCCTCAGTCGGGTTCCTGCAGCAATCTTCGATAAGGGAAAGGCATATCGTCCCGCCTGTGGGTCATGACCCAAAGGCGCCCCCCTCTTTTTCTTGATCTTTTCAGGCTCTGGAAACCCAAGACAATGAGGAGGTGAAATCATGGCCGTATCCGAAAAAGCAAAAGAGAAACTCGATGAGGCGAGCAGGGAAATCAAGGAGGCTATAGACAATCTCAAGCAGGAGGTTGTGGAACTCTCCTCAAAGGTCAAGGAAAAGCTCAAAGGAACCGGAGAGGAGATGCGGGTGGGCGTGGAAGAGCTCACCCGGGAAGTGAAAGCCCTCTCAGAGAGAGTCAAGGATCTGATTCCGAAAAGGAGAAGAAGTGGCCAGGTTCCAGTGAGGGTTCAGAGGACCCCGGGATTTTATCCAGGCACCTGGGAGCAGCCTTTCCTGGAACTTCGAAGAGCGACGGATCGCCTTTTCGATGAATTCTATCGAACTTTTCAGTGGCCCATGGGTCGCTGGAGAGGCCCTCTGGGATGGCCGGGGGAAATCCTCCAGCCGGATTGGCCCCGGGTGGATGTTATCGAGGATGATGAAGAAATTCGAATCACCGCGGAGCTGCCCGGGGTGGAAAGGGACGACCTGGAAGTCTTGCTTAGCGAAGGACGGATTATCATCCGGGGGGAAAAAGGGGGGCAGGAAGAACAAAAGCACCGGGACTATTATCAGATAGAAAGATATTATGGCGCCTTTTCAAGGAGCATTCCACTTCCCTGTGAGGTCGATTCCGAGAAAGTGGAAGCGACCTTCAGGGACGGGGTGCTAACCATCCTGCTTCCCAAGAGGGAAGACGCTCGAAGGCGCACGAGGATTACCGTCAGGGCGGCCTAGCGGAAATGGAAGGAGGGGCCGCTCCCTTCCGGCCTGTAGATCCTTTCTTTGGTTGAGCAACCCGATCCGCTGGGGAAGGGGTATCATGAAGAATAGGAGGGTGCCGAATGAAAAGGCCTTTGCCGCTCTTCAGGGATGTATGCTCGGGTGAGAGAAAGGTCAATACAGCGACCCTGGAGCAGGTGGTTCTTTTGGCTGTCGAGATTGCCAGGGAAGGCCGGGAAGGGCGGAAGATCGGCACCCTTTTTGTTGTTTCCGATTCAGAGAAGGTGTTGAAACGGTCCAAGCCCCTGATTCTTGATCCCCTTAAAGGACACCCGGACGAGGTCAAGCGCATCGGTGACATAAACCTCCGGGAGACACTGAAGGAACTGGCTCAGCTGGATGGGGCCTTTGTGGTCTCGGATGAGGGGGTCGTGATTTCTGCCTGCAGGTATATCAACGCTTCGTCGGAAGGGATCCGTCTCCCCCTGGGATTCGGCAGCCGTCACATGGCTGCGGCCTCCATCTCCAAGGAAACGGATTGCGTGTCCGTAGTGGTTTCAGAGAGTTCCATCGTTCGGGTATTTGACGACGGGGAACTCGTATCCGAAATTATCCCGGAGATCTGGGTCATGAGCAAGTACAGTCATCACCTGAGCGGAGGCGAGATCTCGGAAAAAACGGATCGCAAGCTGATGGTCGTAAGCAAGACGGGGTGACCCGAGGACAAAACCGGCAATCGTCTTTCTGTTATCCGCTGTTTTCCCCGGCCGGCCTGCCCTCCGCCCAGCGCTTGAGCAGGTAAGGCTTGGTTTTTTCAAAGACCATGCAGTCTTCTTCAATGGCTTCTTCGGCCTGCTGGGTTGACATTCTTCGGGTCTTCTTGACGAAGGACAGGGTCCTCCCGAAGTAAAGGGGAATCAGGGCCTCCATCATGTCGTCGGGATCACACAGGGTATCCCGGTACCCTACGGCCATATCGTAAAGGATCCTCGCCCAGAGGTCCGTCGGGAAAGCGAACATTCTTTCCTTCATCCCTTTGATCTCCAGGAGTTTTTGAAAGACGTCCCTGGACAGGACTTCCTGGAGGATTTCCTTGTGTTCGTCGAAGCCCTCATGGAACCGCTCGAATAGCTTCTTGGTGTCCACTTCCACCTTGGGGGGCATGGCCACCTCACCCAGGCCGAATCCATAGATGGCCGTGGGTTTGCTGTATTTCACCCGGGTCCAGTAAGATTCGAAGTGGACCATCAGGTTGAATATGGTCCCCACTACCTGCCGGAACATGGGGCCCAGGGCCGCCGCGGGGTCCTTGGGCCTGTGAATCTTGGGCTTTCCCATGAAGGACTGGCAGACCTGGATGCCCTGGTTCAGGGCAAGAGTGGTCATCCAGATGTCGATCCCGAAATTGGCCACGGCCTCGTCCCAGATGGCACTCTCGAGGTAGACCCTGGCCAGTTCACCGCTGAACCCGAAATCGCCGCCGATGGGCTGGCGGACCCTGCGTCCGTATAGAGCCCTTGAGAGCGGGTAGGCGATGCCGTTGGTGATGGTGCCGTCATATTTATGACGAACATAGAGGGGCGCGACATAGGAAAAATCATCGAAGAGAGGTTCGGCCAGGTGTTTGATCCATTCCGGGGTAATACTTTTGAGATCCGCGTCCACGACAACGATTGCCCGGGCTTCCAGGTCGAGCACTTTCTCGAAGAGGTTCTTGAAGTTGTTCCCCTTTCCCTTGACCCCCGGCGGCGTGGAGATGTAAATCTTGGGAACTTTGGTGGGGGTGTCCAAGAATGCCTGTTTCGTATTGTCCGGGGAGTTGTTGTCGCAATTGACGATCACGGTGGACAGATCGGGGAAGTACTTTACCAATCCCTCGCTGGCCTGAATCGTGGGATAGCTGATGGAGTCCGCCTCATTATAGGAGGGGATACTGACCACCAGCTCGGCTTTGGTGATACCTTCAGGATTGACTTCCTTTTCAAACATTTTTCCTAAGACCTCCCTTCAATTTGAGCAGAATGCCCGAAACGGCGTCGTTCCAACCCCGGGGCCCGGGCTCGGAAGTTATGCTCAATCCGGGAATATCTTCCTTGATCCCCGGAAAATCCCGGTCGGAGCGGACCAATACCGGGTAGTTTACCCGCTTTAACATGGAGAAGTCGTTTGGGCTGTCCCCGAGACCGATGGTGACAAGCCGCAAATAGGTCCTCCCGTACCAGATGATCAGTTTCCCGACGGCCTCACCCTTATCCACCTTTCCGTGGAGATGAAAGAACCGCCCCCCCTGGGTCACTTTGAGGCCCCTGGTGCCGGCGGCCTCCTGGAGGGCCGCGATGTTCCTCTCCCCTTCCAGTAGGAAGGGCTCGTCGAATTCCCTTTGCGCTGCAAGTCTGCATGTGTCCGGGTCCAGCCCGGTCAACGCAGCGATTTCCTCCGGGTCCATGTCCGAAAATCCTCGGAGGTCCCAGTTCAATTCCTCTCTGATCTCCTTTAGGGCCTTGACCAGGCTTTTATATGGAGGACCCAGGGACCATTTCCAGAACTCACCGTCCAATACAGCCTCGCCCGGAGGCCAGTTCGTTCCCCCCATCGGGAAGAAGATCCCCCCGCCGTTTTCGGAGACAAAGGGGGCAGTGAGTCCCAATGTTCTCCAGAGCCTCACCATCTCGGCCCTGGTCTTGCTCGAGACCAGGACCACGGGAATATCGGCTTCTTTGCAGGTCTCAAGGGCCGGTGCCGCCTCCTTCCACTCGTAAGTGTCCTGATCCAGCAGCGTTCCGTCAAGATCCGTGAAAATGATCGGGAAGAGGGCGGCCGATCGGGGGGATTCCGGGGCATCCCTCTCAGAGGAACCGCCGCTTTTCATTCTCCACCACCTCGATCAGGTCGAAAAAGATCTTCGGGAGTTTGTTGGAAATCCTCTCCCAAGAAACTGTCTGGGGCATCTGAAAAAGACCTTCCAATGTCTTTCGCTCCACCGCCAGGATAGCCTCCGAGAGACCCATTTCGAGGAAGGGCTTGAATTCCTCGTGGGTATGAACCAGTCTCAGGAAGCGTTCGGTCATCTGACGGGGAGAGGTGAGAAGTTCTCCGGCATGGAGGATGGAATTGGTGAAAACTTTTTTCACCAGGTATTCCTCGGAGTCCCGATCGTAACGGAGGCTGTTGAAGCTGGCATCGTCCGAGTATTTTTTGATCTGTTCTTCGGCCACCGCATTGTAAGTGATGGCCAGGTCCCTGAAAAAGGTGTCGGAGATCTCAAGGCCCTCCTCGATCACCAGGGCGTTCATCAAAGTTGTCACGATGTCCACGGCCATTCTGTTCAGGCCCCTGTTACGGTCGCCGTCAGAGACATCCTGGTGCTTGTGATCAAAGGGTTCCTCGGAGAACATCACCTGAGCCGGGCTGGATGCCTTTCTGTAAACCTCGATCAGGGTAAAGATCTCTACACCCCAGTTGGTTGCGAAACGCATCCTTTTCAGCAAGTCCACGTGAAAGGCCACCTCGCCGGAGAGCTGATAGTGGAAACCCAGGAGAAAGTCGATGAGGCGGAGCATCTTGTCTTCCTTGGACTCCGTGAACTTCCGCTTGAGCGAGAGAAGGAGCGGATCAAGGAGGAGCCTCTTGACCCTCCCGTAAAGTTCTCCGTCCTTGAGGCGGGCGTAATACGCCTTTGAGAAATCATACCCCAGTACCACCACGGGGTAAAAGAGCCGATCGAGTTGCACCTTTTTAAAGGTGCGGATGTCGGCATCCACAAGGCCGATGGATTCTGCACCCATGGCGATGGCGATCCCGAAACCGAGGAATATGTTCTTGCCTTTTCCGGGTTCACTGATATTGAATCCTGCCTCATTCAGTTGTTCGTAGATCCCACTGAACCCCGGTCCGTCGTTCCATTGAATCAGGGCGTTCTTTATACCGTATTTCAGGATCAGTTCTTGAAGGGTGTGTGCCTCCCTTTCGCTGGCGCCGTCAAGCCCGAAGATCACCTGGGATAGATAAGTGGTGGCCCGGAGTTCTTTCAGGATGTTTTCGAAAACGGGACGGTTGGCGGGGTCCATGAATTCGCTGGCCAGGGTGGGGACGATCAGAACCGTTTTCTTCCACTTGGAGCCGAGTCGAAGTTGGTTGCGCAACGTCCTTCGATCCTGCTTGAGGACGTGAAAAGTGGTGATTCGGCTGCGGTTTTGGGAGAAGTCCGTGATGGGAAAACCCTCCTTCCCGTTTAGCGGGTGAATCTAAAGAATATCAAGGCGGTTGTCAAATTTTCTTTGGAAGAAATCCGCCGGTGGATTTGACCGCCCCGAAAGGCGCGGGCGGATTCCTTGAGTTTTATTTAAAAAATACGCAAAAATGGTTCCATTATCGCTCCCCTGGGAGCCGGGCGACGGTCAGGCCTCTGGAGGGGTTAAAACAATCGCTTTTGAACTTCTCCTTCCTTTTCCCGCCGGATCCCGAAATGCTCATAGGCCAGACGGGTGGCCACTCTTCCCCGGGCGGTCCTCTTGAGGTATCCCCGCTGGATTAAGAAGGGTTCGTACACATCCTCAATAGTATCCTTTTCTTCGCTGACCGCAGCCGCCAGGGTATCCACCCCCACAGGCCCCCCGTCGAACTTCTCAAGGATCGTAAGCATGATGTGCCGGTCCATCTTGTCAAGTCCCTCCTCGTCCACCTCGAGCATTTCGAGGGCGCTGCGGGCCACTTCCCGGGTGATCTTGCCCTCGGCCTCCACTTCGGCGAAATCCCTCACTCTCCTCAGGAGCCGATTCGCCACCCTGGGCGTCCCCCTCGACCGTCTTGCGATCTCCGTGGCCCCTTCATCTGTGATGGGGATGGAAAGCAGGGAGGCGGAACGTTCGATTATGCGTTTTAAGTCCTCGGGCCTGTAAAAGTCCACCCTCAGAATGACTCCGAACCGTTCCCTCAGAGGGGGAGTCAGCAGTCCGGCACGGGTTGTGGCCCCTACAAGGGTGAAGGGGGGAAGGGTGATCTTCATGGTCCTGGCCGAGGGGCCCTGGCCGATGATGATATCCAGCCGGTAGTCTTCCATGGCGGGATAGAGGATTTCCTCCACCACATGGTTGAGCCGGTGGACTTCATCGATGAACAGGACGTCCCGTGGCTGTAAGCTGGTGAGGATGGCGGCAAGGTCGCCGGGGCGTTCTATCACCGGACCCGAAGTGCTGGTGATGTTCACGTTGAGTTCGTGGGCGATGATATGGGAAAGGGAGGTCTTTCCCAAGCCAGGGCTGCCGTGGAAAAGGACGTGGTCCAGGGCGTCTTCCCGGGCCTTGGCCGCATTGATGAAGACTTTGAGATTCCGTTTGATCTCCTCCTGGCCTATGTATTCGTCCAGGGTTCTGGGCCGCAGGCTCACCTCAGCAGGGATCTCATCCGGAAGAAGATCGGGATCGATGATTCGTTCAGTCATGGGAACGCCCTTGTATCGGGTCAGGCGAGTATTTTAAGGGCTGCTTTGATCAACCCCTCGAGGGTGATCTCCTTCAGCCCGGCACGGGCCACGTCGATGGCCCGGCTGGCCGACTTGGCCGGGTAGCCCAGGTTCAATAGGGCTGAAAGGGCATCGTCGAGGACATGTTTATCGGCCTGAACCGAAACACCCGCGGCCGCTGCGGGTTGGTCCCCGGCCATGCGGAGGGCCTTGTCTTTGAGTTCCAAGGCGATCCGCTCGGCTGTCTTTTTTCCTATTCCGGGTATGGCTCGAATCCGCAAGCTGTCTCCCCTGGCCATGGCCTGGAGAAGGTCCTCGGGGCCGATGCCCGAGAGGATATTTATGGCCAGTTTCGGTCCGATTCCCGAAACCGAGATCAGCATCAGAAAGATCTCCTTCTCTAGCGGCGTCTGAAAGCCGAACAGGAGCAAGGCATCTTCGCGCACGTGGGTATGGATGTAAAGGCTTACGGGCTGGTTGACCTCGGGAAGCGTATAGAAGGTGGAGAGGGGAACCAGGACCTGATAACCTATCCCTCCGTTGTCGATGATCACCGCCTGTGTGTCTTTTTCAGCAAGTATACCCTTCAACCGGGCAATCATAAGTGCACACCACTTCTTTCTACGAGACCTTTGAAAAACGCCCCCTTTTGCCCAATCTCTGCGTCAGATTTAAATTTTAATCCTCGAAATACTCAATATTATATGTATTCCTGTGGTTAAAATTTTCGTCTTCCTTGATCTTGAACAAAATTGAACGTTTTTCAAAGGTCTCTTTATATCCGGCTTCGGAAGACCGGGATTTCAGCCCCGATCCGGCTGCCGGGATGATTCAAACCGCATCCAGTGGATATGGCAAATAGCCGCGGCCAAGGCGTCCGAGGTGTCCAGGTTCAAGGGCCCGCGCAGTTGCAAGAGGGTTTGAACCATGGACCTGACCTGTTCCTTCGTGGCCCTTCCATAACCCACTACGGATTTTTTGATCTCCAGGGGGGAGTACTCGTAAATCTTGAGGCCGCATTGAACAGCCCCGATGAGGACGGCCCCCCGTGCATGTCCGATTTTAAGCGCACTCTTCACGTTTTTGGCGAAGAACATATCCTCTATGGCCAGCTCCTGGGGCCGATAGCGGGTCATGATCTCCACCATGGAACGGAATATGTAATGGATTCTGTCGTGGAAAGGAATTTTGCTTGAAGCGGTGACGGTGCCGGCATGAACACAGGTCATGCGGTTTTTTTTCTTCTCAACCAGACCAAAGCCGGTCGTAAGGGAGCCGGGATCCACCCCCAGCACAAGCATCACCCCAGGGCCTCCATGACCTCGTCGGGGATATCGAAGTTTGCATACACGTTGTTTACATCGTCGTTGTCTTCGAGCATCTCCATCAGGTTCAACATCTGTTCCGCCTTTTTCCCTTCCAGCCTGACCGTATTCTGGGGAACCATGCTGATCTCCGCAAGGTTGTATTTCAACCCCTCTTCGTCAAAGGCCTTCTTGACTGCTTCGAATTCAGAGGGAGGGATATGGACCTCGAAGGTGGAATCCTCCTCCTTGATGTCTTCGGCCCCCGCATCCAGGGCCACCTCCATGAGCTGTTCCTCGTCCACCTTGTCCTTGTCAAAGACGATCAGGCCTTTTTTCTCGAACATCCAGGCCACGCAGCCGGGCTCCCCGAGGCTTCCGCCGTGGCGGTCCAGGATGTGTTTCAGATCGGCCACAGTTCTGTTCTTGTTGTCCGTCAAGCAATTGATAAGGACGGCAACACCACCGGGACCGTATGCCTCGTAATTGACCTCCTCGTAAGAGGTTCCTTCCAGTTCCCCTGTACCCTTCTTGATGGCCCTCTCGATGTTGTCCTTCGGCATGTTTTCAGACTTGGCGGCAAGAATGGCCTGTCTGAGGCGGGGGTTGCCGTTGGGATCGCCCCCGCCCAAGCGGGCGGCGACAGTGATTTCCTTGATCAGTTTGGTGAAGATTTTCCCCCTTTTTGCATCCAGGGCTCCCTTTTTATGTTTTATGGAGCTCCATTTTGAATGACCGGACATCGGTTCCCTCCTCATATCTCAAGGGCTGAAACGGAAGCCCCGCTAAATCTTCTCAGGGCCGGTGAACCCGACCCTTGTTCATATTGGTTTCATTTACCCGGCAATCAATTCGTCAACTCCCGGAACTCACCTCTCTAAGGGATCCTGGGGATCCAATCGTTCGAGCCCAAGGAGATAGATCTCCCTGCTTCTTTTTCTAACCGCCGAGGGCCGAATTGCCCGGACCATCTTGAAGCCCCGGGCCAGTTCCTCTTTGAAAGACCTCAAGTTTTCTCCTTCGAACACCTTGCAGAGGAAGTTTCCTTTAGGCCTCAGGATGGCCAGAGCGATCTCCAGGGCCTTCACGGCCAGGGTCAGGGAACGGCTTTCGTCGGTTACACGGATCCCCGTGGTCCGGGGAGCCAGATCGCTGATTACAATGTCTCTCGGGCCGATCGCCTGCTTCAGATCCCCGGGAGCCAGGGTCAAGATATCCGCCAGGATAAAGGTGAAATTGGGTGCCTCCAGGTGCTCAGGTTCCTTCAGGTCGATCCCGACGACGTCCCCTTTCGCCCCCACTCTTTTCAGGCTGTATTGGGACCAGGACCCTGGAAAGGCCCCCAGATCCAGAACCCTGTACCCGGGCCGAAAAACCTTGAAACGACGGTCGATTTCTTCGAGCTTATAGACGGAGCGTGCCCGCCAGTTTTCTTTTTTGGCCCTGCGTGTGAAATGGTCCTCCCACCTGCCTCCTTTTCCCATGAAATCCCCAATCCAAGACCTGGATCTCTACCTCCCGGGCTTCCCCGGAAAGGGGAAAAAGGGGGCGGGTCCAGGATCGTCATTTTCTACCATATCTACCCGGGCAATGCAAAAAAAATATAGGATTTCGAGTCGCTCGGGTCCGGCCAGGCCAGGGCGATCCCACTATTTTTCCTTGACACCCCAGGACAATTTATCTATAGTCCCTCATCCAGCATAGACCGCCTTCGTCGTTCCATACACCTGAATCAACAGCCAAAAGGGGTACCGGATCCGGGAGAGCGGCTCCCCGATTGCCCGATGAGCGGATCTGCGTGGAGACCTTTGAAAAACGTTCAATCTTGTTCAAGGTCAAGAGAAGACGAAAATTTCAACCAGAGAAATACAACAGAGTGAGACCTTTGAAAAATGTTCAATTTTGCCCAAGGGTCAAGGAAGGCGAAAATTTTAACCGCAGGAATACAATTGGAGTATTTCGAGGATTAAAATTTGAGCCTGACGCTGAGATTGGGCAAAAGGGGGCGTTTTGAAAAGGTCTCAGAGTATTTCGAGGAGTGAAATCCGAGTCTGGCGCTGAGATCGGGCAAAAGAGGGCGTTTTGAAAAGGTCTCAAAGAGGGCCGTTCCTTAACAAACGCTAACGATGACCTCAAATGCACGCATAAGACTGGACGAGCTCATAGGGCGAAAAAGACCGGCTATCCAAAGTGAATGGGCGGATCTGACCCTGGAAACTTATCCTTCCGATTCCAGGCGGTTTCTCAAGAAACAAAAAGACCCCTTTGCCAATCCGGTCGGAACGACCATCTCTAAAGAAATCGAGTATCTTCTTGAGGAGTTTCTTAAGGGTGGAGAGGAAGATCGGATCACTCCTATTCTGGACAGAATCATCCGGATCAGGGCCGTCCAGGACTTTACCCCTTCCCAGGCCGTCGCCTTTGTTTATCTTCTGAAAAAGATCATCCGCACCCATTTGGAAAAGGATATTCGCGAGTACCGTCTTTACGACGAACTGGCTGAGATCGAGGCCAGGATCGATCGGTTGGCCCTGCTGGCCTTTGACGTCTATATGAAGTGCCGCGAGAAGCTCTACGAGTTGAGGGCGAATCAGGCTTCCCAGCGGGTTTCAAGGCTTCTCCGGAAAACGGGCCTGATCAGTGAGATTCCAAAATGGGGAGAGGAATCCCAGGACCATTGCGGCACATAGTCGATCATCTCTGAGAAACCTTTGAGACGAGGTAGGATTCAATGAACATCATCATCAGCTTGCTCTTTTCAGTGGTGGCCGTCGTGATACTCGTCCTCATTCCCTGGGTTGGCGTGGGGGCTCTGGATTTACGCCTGCTGTTCGGGGTTATCGTACCTTATGCGGCCATCCTCACCTTTTTTGTGGGAATCATAATGCGGGTGGTGGGTTGGGCACGATCCCCTGTTCCCTTCAGGATTCCCACCACAGCGGGCCAACAATGGAGCTTTCCCTGGATCAAGTCCAACCCCGTGGACAATCCGAGGAACACGAGGGGCGTGGTTCTCCGGATGGCTTTCGAGATTCTGCTGTTTCGATCCCTTTTCAGGAATACACGCCTCGAATTCAGGCAAGGGCCCAAGATCACCTATGAGTGGGAAAAGTGGCTTTGGCTGGCGGCTCTGGTCTTCCATTATTCCTTCCTCGTGATTTTCCTCCGGCACCTGCGTTTTTTCCTGGACCCGATTCCGGGATTTGTACATCTGCTTGAAAGTCTCGATGGTTTTCTCCAGATGGGAGTGGTTCCTCTCAGTGGGCTTGGTGTCCCCGGGGTCTACCTGACTGACATGTTGCTCCTTCTCGCCGTGACTTATCTCTTTCTAAGGAGGATCTACATTCCCCAGATGCGTTTCATTTCCCTTTCCGCCGACTATTTCCCTCTTTTCCTGATCCTGGCTCTCGGACTCACGGGGATCCTGATGCGGTATTTTCTAAGGGTGGATCTTACCGCCGTGAAGGAACTGGCCATGGGCCTTGTCACCTTCAGGCCCAAGACCCCCGAGGGAATCGGTGTGATATTCTATATCCACTTTTTCATGCTCTGTGTCCTGATCGCTTATTTCCCTTTCAGCAAGCTCGTGCACATGGCCGGCATCTTCTTGAGCCCCACGAGAAATCTCTCCAACAACAGTCGGTTCGTCCGGCACGTCAATCCCTGGAATTATCCCGTCGAGGTGCATACTTATGAAGAATACGAGGAAGAGTTCAGGGATAAAATGATTGAGGCGGGCCTGCCCGTGGAGAAGATGCCCGAAACACCGGAAGAAGAGGCTGACTCAGCCGAAGAGGCCGGACCAAAAGAAGAAGCAGCAAAGGAGTAGACATGTCAGACGTCCCAAAACCGGAAGAACTCGCAAGGATAGACCATCGCCCTCCTGAATTGAAAGGGTGGATGGACATGCCCGTGGAGATCAAGCAGGGGATCGCTTGTTACGGTGGAAAGCCTCAGAATCTGGAATACGTCGGGCTTCCCAATCCCCGGGAATGGTCTCCGTTCGATGAGGACTGGAAACTGCCGGAAAACTGGAAGGAAATCTTCCTGGAAGGATTGAGAGAACGGCTGGAGCGTTTCAGGTCCCTGAAGGTCTTCATGGATATCTGTGTACGGTGCGGTGCCTGTGCGGACAAGTGCCACTTCTTCATCGGGGGCGGGGACCCCAAAAACATGCCGGTCCTCAGGGCGGAGCTCCTCCGCTCGATTTACCGCAGGGAGTATACGACTGCCGGCAAGATCCTCGGTCGTCTCGCGGGGGCGCGGGAAATAACCGTGGATGTCCTGAAGGAGCTCTGGTATTACTTTTTCCAGTGTACCGAGTGCCGCCGCTGTTCCCTTTTTTGCCCTTACGGAATCGACACGGCGGAAATCACCATCCTGGGAAGGGAGCTGCTGAATCTCCTGGGACTGAATATCGACTGGATTTCAGCACCAGTGGCCAACTGCTACCGGACGGGAAACCACCTGGGAATCCAGCCCCACGCATACAAGGACATGATTGAGTTCTTCGTGGACGATATCGAGGAGATCACGGGCGTGCGGGTGGAGCCCAGCTTCAACCGCAAGGGCGCCGAGATTCTCTTCATCACTCCTTCGGGAGACGTCTTCGCCGACCCCGGAACTTATACCTGCATGGGTTATCTCATGCTGTTCCACTATCTCCAGGACCTCGGGCTGGATATAACCTGGAGCACCTTTGCCTCTGAAGGGGGAAACTTCGGTTACTTCACCTCCCATGAGATGGCCAAGAGGCTCAATGCCAAGATGTATGCCGAGGCCAAGCGTCTCGGGGTGAAATGGATCCTGGGCGGAGAGTGCGGGCACATGTGGAGGGTGATCAACCAGTATATGGATACCTTCAACGGCCCGGCGGATTTCCTGGAGGAACCCGTTTCTCCCATTACCGGCACGAAGTTCGAAAATGCCAAGAGTACCAAGATGGTGCACATCGTGGAATTCACGGCGGACCTTATAAAGCATAACAAGCTGAAGCTGGATCCAAGCCGCAACGACAACATCGTCGTTACCTTCCACGATTCCTGTAACCCTGCAAGGGGCATGGGGTTCTTAGAAGAACCCAGGTATGTCATCAAGAGTGTCTGCAATCATTTTTACGAGATGCCGGAAAACACTATCCGGGAGCAGACCTTTTGCTGCGGCAGCGGGGCCGGATTGAACGCCGGGGAGGACATGGAGCTCCGAATGAGGGGAGGACTTCCGCGGGCAAACGCCGTCAAACATGTCCATGAAAAACACGGTGTGAACATGCTGGCCTGCATCTGTGCCATCGACCGGGCGGTATTTCCCCCGCTCATGGATTACTGGGTTCCAGGGGTGAACGTGACCGGTGTGCATGAGCTTGTCGGCAATGCCCTGATCCTTGACGGCGAGCAGGAGAGAACGACCAATTTACGCGGTGAACCACTCCCGGGTATGGAGGAAGAAGAGGATGTATGACGGAGGCAAAATCATCACCGGTCTGATTATTGGGGTAGGGTTGCTGCTGCTTCCTTTCTGGTACAATGCCGGGAAGGCGGCCAAGGCACCGGATCCCCGACTGACGGAGAAAGCGAAGCAGGCGAAGATCTGCGTCGCGGAGACATCCTACATGAAGACCTCCCATATGCATCTGCTGGATCGCTGGAGGAACGAGGCGGTCCGCGATGGGGATCGGTATTATAAGACTGCGGGGGGCCAAGTTTATTACAAGAGCCTCCAGGATACCTGCATGGAGTGCCATTCCAATAAGAGCAAGTTTTGTGATCAATGTCACAATTTCATGGGGGTCAGCCCCTACTGCTGGGACTGCCATATAGCGCCCAAGGAGAATAACTGATGGGTATGGACAGAAGACAATTCCTCAAAGTAATGGGTCTCTCCACCGCCCTTGGGCTCGGGGGAAAGGCCGCCTGGGATTTCTTTGCACCTGGCCAGGCGGAGGCAGCTCTGAAGGAGGCTCCGCTTACCGAAGGCAAGAAATGGGGCATGGTCGTGGACATGAGCAAGATGACCGACCAGGTCCTGGACGAGTGTATCGCGGCATGCCACAGGGAACACAATGTTCCTGACCTCGGGAACAGCAAGGAAGAAGTCAAGTGGATCTGGAAAGAGACCTATGAACATACCTTTCCGGAACAGGAGCACGAATACAGCGTCGAGAAATACAGGCACAAGAATTTTCTCCTGATATGCAACCACTGCACCAACCCCCCCTGCTGCCGGGTGTGTCCCACCAAGGCGACATGGAAACGGGAAGACGGTATAGTGATGATGGATCAGCATCGCTGTATCGGTTGCCGTTTCTGTATGGCCGCCTGCCCTTTCGGTGCCAGGAGCTTCAACTGGGGGGATCCCAGAAAGGCCCCGAAGGAATTAAACCCGGATTTTCCCACTAACCCCCAATACCCGACCCGATCAAAGGGTGTGGTGGAGAAGTGCACCTTTTGCGCCGAAAGGCTAGCCAAAGGAAAACTGCCGGCCTGTGTGGAGGCCGCCAATCGTATGGGCCCGAATATCTTGACGTTCGGCGACCTGGACGATCCGGAGTCCGAAGTCCGAAAACTGCTCCGTTCCCATTACACCATTCGGAGAAAACCCGAACTTGGGACAGGCCCCAACGTCTATTATATTGTGTGAGGTGGTTATGCTCGACAAAGCAATCAAGGGAAGTCAGGCATACTGGGGTTGGCTCATTGCCCTGGTCGTACTCATGGGAATAGGTTTCGCGTGTTATCTCTACCAGTGGTTCGAGGGATTGCGGATCACCGGAATGAGCCGGGATGTTTCCTGGGGTTTTTATATCGGCCAGCTTACCTATTTCGTGGGGGTGGCCGCCTCGGGCGTAATGGTGGTTCTGCCCTATTACCTCCACGACTATAAGGCCTTCGGCCGGATCACCATCATGGGGGAATTCCTGGCCGTGGCGGCCATCGTCATGTGCGGCCTCTTCGTGATGGTGGATCTCGGGTATCTGCCCCGGATGCTCAACATCATGCTCTATCCCAACCCGAAGTCCATCCTTTTTTGGGACATGATTGTTCTGAATGTCTATATGCTCCTCAATATCATCATCGGCTGGAATGTATTGAGTGCCGAACGAAAGGGCGTTCCCTATCAGAAATGGATTAAGGTCCTTATCTATATTTCTATTCCCTGGGCATTCAGCATCCATACCGTGACGGCTTTTCTCTATGCCGGGCTGCCGGGCCGACATTACTGGCTGACGGCCATCATGGCGGCGCGTTTCCTGAGTTCCGCCTTCTGCTCGGGACCCGCCCTCCTGATCCTCTTATGCCTGATCGTGAAAAAGTTCACCAAGTTCGATCCTGGAAAGGAACAGATCCGGACCCTGGGCGGCATTGTCGCCTATGCCATGATCATCAACGTATTCTTCTTTTTCCTCGAGCTTTTCACCGCCTTTTACAGCCAAATCCCGGGACATATGCATCCCATCCAGTACCTTTTCGTCGGCCTGGAAGGCCATAACCGGCTGGCCCCGTGGATGTGGACCGCGGCCTTTTTCGCCCTGGTGGCTTTGATCCTTTTGATCGTCCCCGCGACCCGAAGGAGGCCCGATGTTCTGGCGGTGGCCTGTGTCGCGGTCATCATCTCCACCTGGATCGATAAGGGATTCGGCTTGGTGCCGGGAGGTTTTATCCCCAATCCTTTCGAAAGGGTCACCGAGTACTGGCCCACGGTGCCTGAGATCTTTATCTCAGTAGGAATCTGGGCCACCGGTTTCTTTATCCTGACCGTGCTTTACAAGGTGGCCGTCTCCGTGAAGGAAGAGGTCGCAGCCTGAGGATTGGGTGGAAAAAAATGGTTGACACTAACGATACCCCTTTGTTAAGGAAATTTCACCCTTGATTCAGAGAAGAGGGCGGCTTGGCCGCTCAAGGGTCAAAGCTTCAGAATTCATATTTTAATAAGAGGAGGGTATGCAAGATGGGTTATCAAGTAACCGTTGATCATGACAAGTGTGAAGGGTGTGAGGAGTGCGTAGAGGTGTGCCCCGTGGACGTGTACGAGATGCAGGACGGAAAATCCGTGCCCGTGAACGCTGAAGAGTGCTTGGGCTGCGAGAGCTGTGTCGAGGTGTGTGACCAGGAGGCCATCACGGTAACAGAGGTCTAGTCCCTCTGATATTAGCTGATTTTATTGCTGAAATTTTAAGGGTTTTCAGCCAAGAAGAAGCCGCTCCTTTCGGAGCGGCTTCTTCTTTTAGGTATAGTTGAATGTTTCCTATTTTTTGGCGTGGCAGTCGTTGCACTTTTTGTAAGGAGCCTTTTTGCCCTGGGCTGCGACTTCCTTGTGGCAGGTCTTGCAATCTTTATGAAAGGCGTTCATCAACTTGTCGACCTTTCCATTCTTTTTCTTGGGGTCATGACACTCCACACACTTCTTGACCGGGTCCCCTTCCTTCCACAGGTTTTTTCCGTCCTTGTAATCATGGTGACATTCCGTGCAGGCGATCTTGTAATCCTCGCTGTGTTTCTTATGGGTGAAAGTTACGGCACCTTTTCGGTCTTTCTTATAACCCTGGTTTTCAATCTTTACGACATCAGGTGTATCCGCTGCAGTCAGCAATCCGGCTGCCATGAAGAGGATACCGACAATCACAGAAGCAAAGAGTGCAATCTTTCCCTTTCTCATCGCCAATTTTCGACCTCCTGTTTCTCGATAGAGCTGGAACCTCATTTTTCCCCGACGATAGGGCTACTCCAAAAAGTAGTCAATCATCGGGGGATATGTCAAGCCTTAAAAGCCTGAGACCCCTGTCATGCTTGATCATAGTGGCTGAATTGCATGCTGAAGGTCCCTCGGCCTTGGGTCACGGACCTGAGAGCGGTGGAGTATCCGAACATCTTGGAAAGAGGAACGCTGGCTGTGAGGACCTGGACCGGGCCCTTGGCTGTAATCTGTTCGATTTTACCTTGCCGGGCATTCAAGTCACCGATAACCTCCCCCACGAATTCTTCGGGCACGAGGATTTCGGTTTTCATTATGGGCTCCAGAAGGATTGGTTCCGCCTTTTCCATCGCCTTTTGAAAGGCCATGGTGGCTGCGACCCGGAAGGCCATCTCATCTGTGAAATTTTCGTGGATATGGACGTTCAAGAGGGCGGTTTCAACGTCCAGCACGGGGTATCCCAGCAAAGTTCCGCTCATGGCCGCCTCCTGGATTCCCTCCTGGATGGCCCTCAAGAATTCTTCGGTCAGATCGGGATTCTCGCACCGGTCCACAAATCGGTTGCCCGTTCCCCTGGTAAGAGGCTTCAGAGCCAGCACTACGCCTGCAATGTGTTGTTGGCCAGCCAGTTCTTTCTGAAAGATCTCTTCGTGTTCCACATCCCGGGTGATGGTCTCCCTGTATACCACCTGGGGTTTCCCCTGGTTGGTTTCCACCTGGAATTCCCGCCTGATTCGCCCGACGACGATGTCGAGGTGAAGTTCCCCCATTCCTGAAATGATGGTTTGGCCCGTTTCCTCGTCGATCCGGTACTTGAAAGTCGGGTCCTCGTCGGAAAGCTTCGCCAAGGCGTCCAAGAGTCTGTCTTGGTCTTGAATGCGTTTGGGCTCCAGGGCCACGCTGATGACCGGCTCGTTGAAGCTGATGTTTTCGAGAAGAATGGGGTGCTCCTCGGTCGTAAGGGTGTCCCCGGTGGTTGTGAGTTTCAGGCCCATGGTGGCGATGATATCGCCGGCAGACGCCTCATTGATCCGCTCCCTCTTGTTGGAATGCATCTTCAGCAGGCGCGCAAGCTTTTCCTTTACCTTTTTTCCGGGATTGTAAACCGTCTCTCCGGTTTTGAGGGTGCCGGAATAGATCCGGATGTAGGTCATCTTTCTGCCCTGGTCCATCTGGACCTTGAAGGCCAGGGCCGATAAAGGACCCTTCCTGTCGGCGGCACGGGTCTCCCTCTTGTTGGTTCCCGGAACGATGCCGGTAATTGGCGGTATGTCCAGGGGTGAAGGAAGATAGTCGACGATGGCGTCCAGGAGCGGTTGGATGCCCTTGTTTCGAAGGGCGGCACCGCAGAGGATGGGCACGGCCTTTAATCGAACGGTGGCTTCACGGATTGCCCGCTTCAGCTCATGATCTCCGATCTCCTGTTCCGAGAGATAGAGATCCATGATGTGATCGTCTTTGTCGGCCAAGCTCTCGAGCAAGGCCTCCCTGTGTTCCCGGGCCTGGTCCCTGAGATCATCCGGAATGGGGATTTCTTTATATGCCGCCCCAAGGGTATCTTCTTCCCACAGAATGGCCTTCATCTTGATGAGATCAATGACCCCGGTGAAGGTGTCCTCGGAGCCCCAGGGCAACTGAAGGATCATTGGATCCGCGCCGAGGCGTTCACGGATCATGTTCACCGCACGAAAGAAATCCGCTCCGATCCGGTCCATCTTGTTGATGAAGGCGATCTTGGGCACCCGGTAACGGTCGGCCTGGTGCCAAACCGTTTCGGACTGGGGTTCCACGCCTCCCACCGCACAGAAAACGCCGATGGCACCGTCCAGGACCCTCAGGGAGCGTTCCACCTCAATGGTAAAATCGACGTGTCCCGGGGTGTCGATGATGTTGATGCTCCGCCCGAGCCACTGACAGGAAGTCACGGCGGAGGTTATGGTGATCCCCCTTTCCCGTTCCTCCAGCATCCAGTCCATGGTGGCTTCGCCGTCATGGACCTCTCCCATTTTATGGACACGGCCCGTGTAAAACAGGATCCGCTCCGTTATGGTGGTCTTGCCCGCGTCGATGTGGGCGATGATGCCGATATTGCGGGTGTTGATGAGTTTTTTATCGGATGCCATGGCGAAATCACCGGTAGTGCCTTGGGGTGGTATCTTTATAAATGAATTGGCCTGCCGGCGGAGGTTGAGGTTTTCCACCCCGAAAGGCCTGCAAAGGCTCGCCAGTCTTGCGCTTGGCGTTTGACATGAAGGGTAAATCTAAGGTATCTTCCCTTCTCTGTCAAGCCAAATGGACGGCAGACCTGAGGGGGAGGGACCATTGAAGAGTCTTAGCGTTACAGGTCGGAGGCTTCGGAAGATGTTTGATCTCCTCCTGGACCGTTTCGGCCCCCAGAAATGGTGGCCTGCTGAAAATGCACTGGAAATGATGGTGGGAGCCATTCTCACCCAGAATACCAACTGGAAAAATGTGGAACGGGCCATTGTCAACCTGAAAGGGCGGGGCCTGCTCACCCTGGATCGAATCTACTCCGTGCCCAACGAAGAATTGGCGGAAGTGATCCGGCCCGCCGGGTATTTCAATATCAAGGCGAAACGGCTCAAGAACCTCGTGACTTTCATCCTGGAGGAATATGACGGAGATCTTGAGGCCTTCCTCACCGAAGAACCCGCCAAAATCCGGGCAGGGCTTCTTTCGGTAAGAGGCGTAGGACCTGAGACTGCCGACAGCATCATTCTCTATGGGGCGGGGGCACCTGTTTTCGTTGTGGACGCCTATACCCACCGCATCCTTTCCCGCCACGGGATGATAGCCGAGGAGGCCGCCTACGACGAGATTCAGGCCCTGTTCATGGATCACCTCCCCGAGGATCCCCGGCTTTTCAACGAGTTTCACGCCCTGATCGTTAAGGTGGGAAAGGAATATTGCCGCAGGAAACCCCTTTGCCGGGATTGCCCGCTTGAAACCTGGGGCCCCCAGAGTCCCGGCAGGTGACATCCCGTGCCCGGATCCGGGCCTTTCTCCATGAGATTTTGCGGGATTCCTGAACGATTCCGGGCCGTTGTGGGCCATGGAAAACCGCCTTCCTTCATTATTCCGGTTTCGAGGTCCTCCCGCCGGGCTGTGTAAGGGCCTTTGTACTCGTGTCTTGACAGAGCCCAAACAATTCAATATATAGATAATCAATCTACGTAATATTTGGATCTGGAAGTGAATGAATCTCCAATAATGCCCTGTGCTATGGAGGAGTAAATGAAGGATAAAAAACGGCATATCGTTCGTACCACCACCTGGTCCGCAGGACCTGGGTGTCACGGGGGATGCGGTGTTTTGGCCCATGTGGAAGACGGGAAGCTGATCAAGATCGAGGGGGATCCGGAGCATCCCTGGAACCAGGGGCGGCTTTGCGCCCGGGTCCTTGCCATGACCCAATACATTGAGCATCCCAAGCGCCTGCGCCGTCCCCTCAAGCGAGCGGGAAAACGGGGGGAAGACCGGTGGGAGGAAATCTCCTGGGAAGAGGCCTTTGATCTCATCGAGAAGCGGATGAAAGCCATACGGAAGGAGTTTGGGCCCGAAAGTGTGATCTTTTCCATGGGGACGGGCAGGGATATCGGCCCCTGGATCTGCCTCCTGGCCTATGCTTACGGGAGCCCCAATGTCATGTTCGCCCTGAGCGGCAACGCCTGTTACAGCCCCAGGATCGCCGCCCTGGATACCTTTCAGGGAGATTACTGCGTGTTCGATGCAGGCCAGTGGTTCCCGGAGCGTTACGAGGATCCACGCTTCGAGGTGCCGGAGTGCATGATCGTATGGGGATACAATATCCCGGCCACCTGCCCCGATAATCTCTTCGGCCACTGGATCATCGACCTGATGAAACGGGGCACCAAAATCATATCCGTGGATCCCAGGCTTTCCTGGTTCGCTTCTCGTGCGAAGTACTGGCTCCAGTTGAGGCCGGGCACCGATGCGGCCCTTGCAATGGGTATGCTCAAAGTCATCCTGGACGAGGACCTGTTCGACCATGAATTCCTCGAAAAGTGGACCAACGGTGCCCATCTTTTGCGGGAAGACACGGGTAGGCTTTTGAGGGAAAGCGATTTGTGCACCGACGGCAAGGAGGGGAATTTCGTTGTCTGGGATGAAAAGGGAGGACGGCCCGCTGTCTGGGATACGAAGGAACTCCGGTACGATCCGGTGGATGTGGAGCCGGCCCTTTCAGGGAGATGGGAGGTGGCCCTGGCGGATGGCCGAAAGGTGCCCTGCCGCACGGTCTGGGACGCGTTCAGGGCCGAGGTGGACAGATACCCCCTGGAGGAGGTGGAGAGAATCACCAGGGTCCCGGCCGAATTGATCGCAAAAGCCGCCCGCTTTTATGCACGGAGCAAGCCGGCCTCCATACAGTGGGGGGTTCCCATTGATATGACTCCCGGGATCACCCCCCTGTGTCACGCCATTGCCTCCCTCTGGGCCCTTACCGGGAACCTGGATGTGCCGGGCGGAAACGTGATCTCCCGGTTCGCCTTCGATGCCGTGGCCTATGCCCTTCCCGGCGCAGAAGGGGTTATTCGTTTGAAAGACAAGGAACAGGACGAGCCCAGGATCGGCGCCGATCGTTACGGCCCATTCAATCGCTTCATCTGGCGGACCCAGACGGATCTGACCCTGGAACAGATTTTCACGGAAAAGCCTTATCCCATAAAGGGTCTCTGGATTCAGACCTGCAATCCTCTCGGCGGTATCGGTATGGATCCCAGGCGCTGGCGCGATGCACTCGAAAAGGTGGAGTTCATCGTGGCGGTGGACCTTTTCATGACACCCACGACCCAGTATGCGGACGTGGTCCTGCCTGCGGCCACCTTCCTGGAAAAGGACGGAGTTCGTACCTGGTGGATACCCCTCCAGAGTATCAACAGGGCCGTGAGGGTGGACGAATGCCGGCCCGACGTGGAAATCAACTTCGAGTTGGCCCGGCGGTTCGATCCGGATCTCAAGTGGAAGAATATTCATGAGCTTTTCGACGATATTATCCGTCCCTCTGGCCTGACCTTCCGTGAACTTCAGGAGAAGGGTTGGGTTTTTCCTCCCGAGGACCACCCGAGCCACCCCTATCGCCGCCACGAGAGGGGGCTCCTTCGAGCCGACCGGAAGCCCGGGTTTCAGACCCCCACGGGCAGGTTCGAGCTATATTCCACCATCCGGGAAGAGTGGGGCCTCAAGCCCCTGCCCCATCACGAGGAACCTCCCTTCACCCCCGTGAGCAGGCCCGATCTTGCCAGAGACTATCCGTTGATCCTCTCCACCGGGAGACGTTCTCCGGCCTTTTTTCACTCCGAGCACCGGATGATACCGTGGCTCCGGGCCATTGATCCGGATCCCGTGGTGGAGATCCACCCCGATACCGCCACAGAGCATGGGATCGGGAACGGCGAATGGGTGTGGGTGGAAAATTGGCAGGGACGAGCCAAACTCAAGGCCAAGGTGAGCCCCATCGTCCCCCGCTGGATGGTCATGGCGGCACACGGCTGGTGGTTCCCCGAGCGGAAGGGGGCGGAACCGGAGCTTTACGGCGTGTGGGAACCCAATATCAATTTGCTCCTTCCCATGGGTGCCCAGGGAAAAGACGGCCTGGGAGCCCCGGTCAAACATTCCATGTGCAGGATATACAAAGCGGATTAAGACACAGGGAGAAAGTCATGGCCGAGAAATCCCAATACGGACTGCTGATAAACTATGAATATTGTACGGGTTGTCATACCTGCGTGGTGGCCTGTTCCCAGGAATACCGCTGGCCGGCCGGCATGTCTGGGATGAGGGTCCTCGAGGTGGTGGAAAACCTGCCCAAGGACAAGGCATACCTTGCCTTCCTCCCTTTTCCGACGGAACTTTGCATCCTTTGCAGACCCAGGACTAAGAAAGGTCTGGAGCCGGCCTGTGTAAAACACTGCATGGCGTCATGCATAAAATACGGAACGATCGAGGAACTGGCCGAAGAGATGAAGGGAAAGCCCAGAATGGTCTTATGGAAACCAAGATAAGGAAGGCTCGGAGGGGACCTCCCGGTGAAGCGCTTTTGTCCGAGGGCGGGTCCCTTCCGGGTTCTACTCAGGAGTTGGGCAGAAAAGCCCGGGAGACACCTGGCTTTCCTCTCTCCCGGCGGACATCCCGGAATAGAGAGACCTTTGAAGAACGTTCAATTTTGTTCAAGGTCAAGGAAGACGAAAATTTTAACCATCCCGCTTTAGAATGCCAAGCGGGACAGGCATCTATACATTGAAGTATTTCGAGGATTCAGATTCCCCGGAGGCAGCGGAAAGCAGGGGCTGACATTTTCTCCGGAGCGGGCGTATTTCGGCCCTGAATCAGGATAGATGAAGGAACGAAATACGCAGGCAGGGCCTGTCCGCCGCTGTCTGGCGGGCTTGTCACGCCGTAGCCATAGCGAAGGCGGAAGATTGGCAAAAGGGGGCGTTTTTCAGAGGTCTCAGAGAGTAGATGAAAGGCTCAGGTATAATATGAGTGATTTCCTAGCATTTTCCTCCTAATCAACCCATATTGAAACCCACCCTATTTCAGATATAAAATAAAAATTTAGTGTTTTTGCCAAGTCTTTCGGTTCTGTCACGCCTTTTCTCCATGGGGAGGAGAAGAGCCGGTTTTATGGCAACCCAGGGCCGCTATAGGATGAATGGCGGGCGAAACCGGGGGACTTCGGAAAAAAGAAAAACAAAGCGTAAGACCGGCGGAGAGATCCCTTTCAAAGCCGCCTTTTATCTTCACCTTATTTTTGGGGAGGAAAGAACCATGAAGCATAATCAGGACGTTTCCAGGGCCATGAGCGTCAAGCTGGAGGAGATCTTCGATGAACTCCCTTCCAGGCCCGCCTTTGTGGATGGCATTCGGAGGGCCCCTAAAAGGCCCTTCACCCTCACCCAACAAGAGACCGAACTCGCCCTGAAAAACGCCCTCCGTTATGTTCCTGAAAAATGGCACGGAGTCCTGGCCCCGGAGTTCCTGGAAGAGCTTCTGACCCGCGGGAGGATTTACGCATACCGCTTCAGGCCGGAGGGAAAGATCACGGGTCGGCCGATCGAAGAGTATGAGGGACGGTGTATCGAGGGAAAGGCCTTTCAGGTGATGATCGATAACAACCTGGATTTTGACGTGGCCCTTTACCCTTATGAACTCGTCACCTACGGGGAAACCGGCCAGGTCTGCCAGAACTGGATGCAGTACCGGCTTATCAAGCGCTATCTCGAAGTCATGACGCGGGATCAGACCCTGGTCGTGGAATCTGGACATCCTCTCGGCCTTTTCCACTCTTCGCCCGACGCCCCGCGGGTCATCATCACGAATGCCCTAATGGTGGGTGAATTCGACGACTACGAAAACTGGCAGCGGGCGGCGGCCCTTGGGGTGGCGAATTACGGGCAGATGACCGCCGGCGGGTGGATGTATATCGGCCCCCAGGGGATTGTTCATGGGACCTACAGTACGATCCTGAACGCGGGCCGTACCATGCTCGGGATTCCCAAGGATCAGGACTTGAAGGGGGTCCTTTTTGTTTCATCGGGCCTTGGGGGCATGAGCGGCGCCCAGGGGAAGGCGGTGGAGATCGCCGGAGGGGTCGGGATCATCGCTGAAGTGGATTCATCGCGGATCAGAACCCGATCCGAGCAGGGCTGGGTGAGTGAAGTCATTGATGATCCGGGAAGGGCCTTTGAGCGGGCCGGAGAGTGCCTGGAGAAGAAGGAAAGCATTGCCATCGCCTTTTACGGCAATATCGTGGACCTCCTGGAGTATGCCGTGGAGCATCGGGTCAAAATCGATCTCCTCTCCGATCAGACCTCCTGCCATGCAGTCTACGACGGGGGTTACTGCCCTCAAGGGCTGAGCTTCGAGGAACGGACCGAGATGCTTAAAGCGGATCCGGATGCCTTCAGGGAGCGCGTTGATCAATCCCTGCGGCGCCACATTGAACTCGTGCGGACCCTTGTGGAGCGGGGGACTTATTTTTTCGATTACGGCAACAGCTTTCTCAAAGCTGTGTACGACGCAGGCGTTCGCGAGATCTGCAAGAACGGACGGGATCCCATGGACGGGTTTATTTTTCCTTCCTACGTGGAAGACCTCATGGGGCCCCTTTTCTTTGATTACGGTTACGGTCCCTTCCGGTGGGTTTGCCTGAGTGGAAAACCTGAGGACCTCCTCAAGACCGATCGCGCGGCCATGGAGTGCATTGATCCTGAAAGGCGTTTCCAGGACCGGGACAACTGGGTGTGGATCAGGGATGCAGAGAAGAACAGGCTGGTAGTGGGGACCCAGGCCAGGATCCTTTACCAGGACGCCGAGGGCCGGAGGGACATCGCCCTGAAATTCAATGAAATGGTGCGAAGGGGCGAAATCGGGCCGGTCATGATCGGCCGGGACCATCATGACACCGGCGGGACGGATTCGCCTTTCAGGGAGACCTCCAACATCAAGGATGGCAGCAACATCATGGCCGACATGGCAATCCAGTGCTTTGCCGGGAACGCCGCGCGGGGAATGAGCATGGTGGCTCTACACAACGGGGGCGGCGTGGGAATCGGGAAGGCCATCAACGGCGGCTTTGGTCTGGTCCTGGACGGCAGCGAAAGGGTCGACCGCGTGATCCGCTCCTCCGTCCCCTGGGATGTCGTGGGAGGCGTGGCCCGCAGGGCCTGGGCCCGGAACCCGAACGCTGTTGAGACGAGTATCCGGTACAATGAAAGGAACCTGGGTGCGGATCATATCACGCTTCCCTATATCGCCGATGAGAAGCTGGTCAGGGACCTCGTGGCCGAGGCCTTTGAAAAGAAGGAAGGGTAAAGCGTGAGGCCGAAATAGGAATTCAACCTTCCAGGGCGTGTTCCCTGGGTTCCTGTTTGCGGAAAGCGGAACCTTGCCATGGAAAGGGAGTAAGCCATGAAAAAGATCATCGAGTGCGTTCCGAATTTCAGTGAGGGAAGGGACAGGGAAAAGATCGAGAAGATCGTTGCTCCTTTCAGGGAGAAGGAAGGGGTCAAGCTCCTTGATTACCAGTGGGACCACGATCACAACCGGATGGTGGTCACCACCGTGGGTGAGCCCGAGCCCCTGAAAGATGCAGTCATCGAGGCCATTGGAGTGGCGGTGGAGATTATCGACATGACAAGGCACAAGGGACAGCATCCTCGCATGGGAGCGGTGGATGTGGTGCCTTTCATTCCCATCAAGACCGTAACCATGGAGGAGGCTGTCGAACTTTCTAAGGAGGTGGCGCGGGAGATCTCGGAGAGGTACGGTCTCCCTGTTTTCCTTTACGAGGAATCGGCCACGAAGCCGGAACGGAAAAACCTGGCTGTCGTTCGAAAGGGCCAATTCGAGGGGATGGTGGAAAAACTGAAGGACCCTGAATGGAAGCCGGACTATGGGCCGGAGACCATCCATCCCACGGCGGGCATAACCGCGATAGGCGCCAGGATGCCCCTCGTGGCCTACAACGTCAACCTGGACACCTCGAACATGGAGATCGCCGACAGTATCGCCAAGAAGGTTCGGCACCTGAGCGGCGGCCTGCGTTTCTGCAAGGCCATCGGCGTGGAACTCAAGGACCGGGGCATCGTCCAGGTCTCCATGAACATGACGGATTATACCCGGACCGCCCTCTACCGGGCATTTGAACTCATCCGCATGGAGGCCAGGCGATACGGGGTCAACGTGGTGGGAAGCGAGATCGTGGGTCTGGTTCCCATGGAGGCCCTGATCGATTGCGCCGCATACTATCTCGGGCTCGAAGGCTTCTCCATGAGCCAGGTACTCGAGGCCCGGATTATGGAGTGATGAAACCAATGGGCGGAAACATCTTGATCAAGAATGCATCGGAAGTGGTCACCTGCCATGGTTTCAAGGCGAAGCAGGGCGGGGAAATGAAGGATCTGCATATCATCGAGAACGGTTCGGTGGTGGTAGAGGAAGGACGCATCCGGGCCGTGGGGAAGACGACGGAGATCCTTTCCGGCCTTGATGAGAGCGGATTCGAGGTCATTGATGCGACGGGCAAGGCCGTTTTGCCGGGTTTTGTGGATTCCCATACCCACTTCGTTTTCGGTGGTTATCGGGCCGAGGAGTTCGCCTGGCGGCTGCGGGGTGACAGCTACATGTCCATCATGGAGCGGGGGGGAGGAATCCTGAGCACCGTTCGGGCCACCCGGGAGGCCACCAGGGAAGAACTCATTGCCTCGGGCATGAAACGGCTGGATTCCATGCTCTCTTTCGGGGTGACCACTGTTGAGGGAAAGAGCGGGTACGGGCTGGACCGGGAAACGGAGATCAAGCAGCTGGAGGTCATGGCGTACCTCCAGGAGAATCACCCCCTGGACATCGCCGCGACCTTCCTGGGGGCCCACGCTGTTCCCGGGGAATACAAGGGCCGTGAAGACGACTTTATCGATTTCATGCTCCGGGAGGTCATGCCCGAGGTAAGGGAGCGGGGGCTTGCGGAATTTTGCGATATCTTCTGCGAGAAAAACGTTTTTTCCGTGGACCAGTCCAGGCGCCTGCTCAAGGGGGCCGGGGAGATGGGTTTCAAGATCAAGCTCCATGCCGATGAAATCGTGTCCCTGGGCGGCGCGGAGCTGGCCGCGGAGCTGGGGGCGGTCTCTGCGGACCACCTGCTCCAGGCCTCGGACAAGGGCATCCAGGATATGGCCCGGGCAGGTGTTGTGGCCACGCTGCTTCCCGGGACGGCCTTCAGCCTGAAGGAGCCCTATGCCCGGGGAAGGGAAATGATCGACAAGGGGTGTGCCGTGGCCCTGGCCACTGACCTGAACCCCGGGAGCTGCTTCACGGAGTCTGTGCCCCTGCTCTTCGCCCTGGCCACCCTTTATATGGGCATCACGACGGAGGAGGCCGTCACGGCCATGACCATCAACGGTGCGGCGGCCCTTGACCGGGCCGACACCGTTGGAAGTATCGACCCCGGGAAAAAGGGAGATCTCATCATTCTTGAATTTCCCTCCTACAGGTATATCCCCTATCATATCGGGGTGAGCACGGTGGAAAAGGTCGTGAAGGACGGACGACTGGTGTTCGACAAAGAAAGGAGGAATGGTCCACTTGCTGGCGGATCTTAATATAAGGGACTTTTTGGCAAGAACGGCGTCAAAGGAACCCGTGCCGGGCGGCGGGAGCATCTCTGCCCTGTGCGCCTCGGTAGCGGCGGCCCTTGCGGAGATGGTGGCGGCCCTCACCGTCGGGAGGAAGGGTTACGAGGCCCAAGGCCCTGAGATGGAAAAGATCGCACAAGAGGCCGCAGGGTATAGGGAAAAACTCGCCGGGGAGATCGACCGGGATTCAGAGGCTTACGCAGAGGTCATGGCCGCCTTCCGTTTGCCCAAGGAAACGGAAGAGGAAAAGGCCGAAAGGTCAAAGGCAGTGCAGCAGGCCCTGAAAAAGGCTGCCTTGGTTCCCCTGGGGGTAGCGGAAGATGCCTTCCAGGTCATGGAGATGGCCGGAAAGGTGATCGAGAAGGGGAACCGCAACGCCGTGACCGACGGGGCTGTGGCCGTCATGACGGCACGCACCGCCGTCCTGGGCGCCCTTTACAACGTGAAAATCAACCTGGGGTCCATAAAGGACGAGGATTTTGTGGCACAAATCGCAAAAAGGGTGGAATCCCTCGAAGGAAGTGTCGTGGAAAAGGAAAGGGAATTCCTGGCCCGGGTGAAATTATAGGACCCAAAACCCTACCTTTTATTCCGCCACGTTTGTGGATGCCCCGTGAAGGCTTGAAATTTGCCCGTTTTTCCGCCATATTGACGGAGTTTCCTTTTTGGTTGCCCAGAAAATCGATGACCCCGGCCGTTCCTTTCAGGGAGGAGGGGGTCCCGCAACCCTTTAGAGTGCATCAAGACGACCATGCAACTCTTTTTGGAACAGCTCCTCAACGGCATCGCCATGGGCTCCATTTACGCCCTGGTCACCCTGGGATTGGCCCTCGTTTACGGTATTTTGCGGATCCTTCACGTGGCCCATGCAGCCCTATATACCGTTGGGGCTTACATGGGCCTCCTTTTTTTCAATCTGACAGGGAGTCTCATCCTGGGATTTCTTGGAAGCATGGCATGCTGTGCATTCCTGGGAGTGCTCATCGAGCGGTTTGTCTACTATCCTCTTTTGAAGTATCCCCCCTACGTCCCCTTGATCGGAAGTATCGCCGTAATGCTTGCCATAGAAGAGATGTGCAGGCTGGTGGCCGGCCCTTATATCCTTACTTTCCCCGCACGTCTTCCCTTCCCGGAGCTTCACCTGGGGGGCATCCAGATTTCATCCACGCTCCTGGCCGTATATAGCATCACGGCCGGTGTCCTGCTCTTTCTCTGGTACCTGACCACCCGAACGGAACTGGGTCTCGCCATGCGGGCCACCTCCCAGGACCTGTCCATCGCCGATGCCATGGGGATCAACAGCCACTTCATCGTCAGCGTGACCTTCGTCATCGGATCGGCCGTGGCCGCCATTGCAGGGATTCTCGTCGGGATCTATTACAACCAGGTCTATCCCACCATGGGCGCGGTTCCGGCCTATAAGACCCTTGCCCTGATCGTAGTGGGGGGAATGGGATCGGTGCCGGGAGCCGTGATCGCTTCCCTGCTTCTCGGCGTGGCGGAGACCATCCTGATCGGATACGCCAACATCCCCCTCCCAAGGGACGCCCTTGCCTTCATCGCCATGATCGGCGTTCTCATGTGGCGTTCCGAGGGGCTCCTGGGATCGCGCTAGGGAGGACATCTTGAGTTCCTATCTCATCACCATCGGGACCATCATCGCCATACAGGCCATCACGGTATGCGGCCTCAACGTGATCGTGGGGTATGCCGGTCAGATTTCCTTGGGACACGCGGCCTTTTTCGGGATCGGGGCTTACAGTGCGGCCCTTCTGTCCACCAAGGCGGGCCTGTCCTTCTGGGCCGGGCTTCCTTTCGTCGTCCTCATCAGCGGCTTCGTGGGATTGCTGCTTGGGCTCCCGAGCCTGCGGGTCCGGGAAGACTTCCTTGCCATTACCACCATCGGCATCAACTTTATCGTGGAGGCCGTTTTTCTCTATGTCCCCTTCTTCGGCGGGGCCCTCGGGATCGGGGGGATACCCCGGATCTACCTTTTCGGCCTGAAGCTCAAGGGCCTCGCCTTTTTCTCCCTCTGCCTGTTTTTCCTGGTGATCGTGCTCCTTGTCTGCTGGTGGTTCAGCCGGTCCTGGGCGGGTCTGGCCTGTTTCGCCCTCAGGGAGGAAGAATCGGCCGCCTCCAGCATGGGCATCTCACCCGTCAGATTCAAGCTCCTGGCCTTTGTCGTGGGTACGGCCATGGCCGGCGTGGGCGGCGCCCTTTATGCCCACTACATGCGCTTTATCGCCGCCACGGACTTTTCCTTCCCCGTATCCATCTCCTTTTTGAGCATGGTGGTCCTGGGCGGCATGGGCACCCTCTGGGGGCCGCTGGTAGGGGCCCTGATCCTGGGGGCCCTGCCGGAACTCTTTCGGCCGGTTGAAAATTACAGGATCCTCTTCTATATGGTGCTTCTTCTCCTTATGATCCGCTTCCAGCCGGGCGGCATTCTGGGGGAGAGAAGCCTGTTGCGCCACAAGATCCTGCCCGCCTTGCTTGGAGGAAGATCATGAGCGATGCGCTTCTGAAGGTCGAGAACCTCTCCAAGCATTTTGGAGGCCTCCGGGCCGTGGACGAGGTGAATTTCGAGGTTCGACCACTGGAGATCCTTGGGCTCCTGGGACCCAACGGAGCGGGCAAGACCGTGTGCTTCAACCTGATTTCCGGTGTATACCGCCCCACCTCGGGACACGTCTTTTTCGAAGGTCGGCGTATCGACGGATTCCCTCCCCACCAGATCGCCGCCCTGGGGGTGGGTCGAACCTTCCAGATCGTGAAACCTTTCACAGAGCTCACGGTCCTGGAAAATGTGCTGGTGGCCAGGGGAATCCGGCGTTATGGGGGGCTGTCCAGGATCTGGTCTTCATGGCGTTCAAGGGCGGAAAAGGCGGAGGCCATGAAAATGCTCGAACGGGTGGGATTGGCTGAGCTGGCAGAGCGGAAGGCGGGACTTCTCCCGCTGGGCAACCTCAGGAGGCTCGAAATCGCCCGGGCCCTGGTAATCGGGCACAAGCTGTTGCTTCTGGACGAATCCTTTTCCGGACTCCGCCATGAGGAAATCGAAAAACTCGAGGAACTCGTCCTGGGCATCCGGAAGGATGGGATCACCGTGCTCCTGATTGAGCACAATATGCAGGTAACCATGAAGCTTTGTGATCGAATCGTAGTCCTGGATCACGGAAGGAAGATCGCCGAAGGGACCCCTGAACAGATTCAGCAGGACGAGCGGGTCATCGAGGCCTACCTCGGCCGGAAAGGGGATGTCCATGCTGCTTGAAGCACGGGACCTTCATATTTCCTACGGTGACATCCGGGCAGTGAACGGCGTGAGTTTTCACCTGGATCAGGGTGAACTGGTCTCCATCATCGGGGCCAACGGGGCCGGAAAGTCCTCGATTCTCAACGCCATCATGGGGATCGTCCCCCTGAAGGCAGGAAGTATCCGCTTCAAGGGAGAAGAGGTGTCTTCCCTTCCGGCCCATCGGCGGGCCTTTTCCGGAATCCGGATGGTCCCGGAGAGGGCCCGGGTCTTCCCCAGGCTCACGGTCTTCGAGAACCTGCTGGTGGGGGCCTACAGGCTCAAGGGGAAGCTCCCCCTGGAGGAACGGATTTCCTGGCTCTATGAGCTTTTTCCAATCCTCGGGGAAAGAAAGAACCAGGCTGCCAGCACCCTTTCAGGCGGCGAGCAGCAGCAGTTGGCCATTGCCAGGGCCCTTGTTTCGGATCCGGAACTTCTCCTGGTGGACGAAGTCTCCATGGGGCTCATGCCCAAGCTGGTGGATCGGGTTTTCGACCTCCTCGCTCGACTGAACCGGGAGCAGAAACTGAGCATTCTTCTTGTTGAGCAGAATGCCGTGGCCTCCCTGGCCGTTTCACATCGGGCCTATGTGCTTGAGACCGGGAGCATATCATACCAGGGAGATGCGAAGGATCTCATGGAGGATCCAGAGGTCAAGCGGGCCTACCTGGGCCGATGAACAGGGGGCGAGGGGGGCTGCAGTCCGGTCCTTCGAGACATGGAAGGTCGACCCCTCTCACCGATGCAGGGAAATCCAAACTTTGTTCGTCCCTTTGGGACGGACGGCCATGAAGGAAGGAAAGGAGGTAAGGAAGATGAAACACATGAGGTTTGTTTTCATCCTGATCGCGGTCTTCGGCCTGTTGGCGGGGAACGCCTGGGCGGCCGACACAGTAAAGATCGGCCTGCTTGCCCCGTTGACCGGCTTTGCCGCTGCCGACGGCTTGAGCGTCCACAATTCCGTCAAGCTGGCCCTGGAGCGGATCAACAAGGAAGGAGGAGTCCTGGGAAAGAAGGTCGAACTGGTGGTATACGACGACAGAGCCGATGGAAAGGAGGCCGTGGCCTTGGCCCGCAAACTCATCCAGCAGGACCGCATCGTCGGGCTGGTTGCGGGTTCCTACAGCACCCCCACCCGGGCCGTCGCACCCATATTCCAGGATGAGGAGATTCCCCTGGTATCCGCTTACGCAGTCCATCCCGATATCACCCGGGCGGGCGATTACTGCTTCCGGAACGGGTTCCTGGGGATGGTGGAAGGCAAATCCGCAGGGTATGTCTCCGAAAAACTGCTTCATGCCAAACGGGTGGCGCTTTTGACCAGCGACAATGACTTTGGAAGGACCCTGGCGGAGGGATTCAAGACCTATGTGAAAACCAAGGCCAAGGGGATGAAGATCGTTTCGGCCCAGACCTATCCATTCAAGGAGAAGGACTTCAAGCCCTATCTTTCCAAGATCAAGGAATTGAATCCCGACCTGATTTTTGCAAGCGGTTACTATTTTCAGACAGGTCCCATTGTAAAGCAGGCCCGGGAAATGGGAATGAAGACCCGAATCCTTGGAGAGGAGGGCGCGGATTCTCCTAAGTTTATCGAGATCGCGGGAAAGGCCGCCGAAGGTTTCGTCATCGTGACCAACCTCAACCGCGACGATCCCCGACCCGAGGTCCAGGCCTTTTTGAAGGAATACGAAAAACGATACGGTATCCAACCTGACATGGTGGGGGCATCCGCCTATGATGCCTTTATGATCATTTGCGATGCCATCAAGCGGGCGGGAAGCCTCAAGGGCCGGGATATCCGCAAGGCCATTGCTGAAACCAAGGATTTCAACGGCCTTACCGGCGTGCTCAAAGGATTCACGGACATCGGCGAGGTGGTGAAGGAAGTCCAGGTGCAGATCGTTAAGGACGGCCGGTTCCACCATTTCGGCGTGGTTAAGGACCTGGGACTCATCACTCCTTAACGGGACTCATCCCTCCGGATACTTTCCAAACCCCCCGGCCCGAAAACCCCAAGGGCCGGGGGGTTTTATTGTCGTGCGCCCGGCATGGGCGCACTCCTGCGGGTTTTGGTCCCTTGTCTCTCCTGATTCTGGGCCGAAAGTGGAAACGGTTAGACCAGCCGGTACCTGCTGAGTTTGTAATAGAGCCCCCGGAGGGCCATCAATTCTTCGTGGGTCCCCTGTTCCTTGATTTGTCCCCGGTGCATGACCAGGATGCGGTCGGCATTCCGGATGGTGGACAGCCTGTGGGCGACCACCAGGGTGGTGCGCTCCCGGGTCATCCGGGAAATGGCCTCTTGGATGAGCCGCTCGGTCTCGGGATCGACGCTGGAGGTGGCTTCATCCAGGATGAGGATCCCTGGCGAGCGGGCCAGGGCCCGGGCAAAGGAGAGCAACTGTCGTTCCCCTGCCGAGAGATTGGAGCCCCGCTCTCCCATTTCCTGCTGGAGACCCCCGGGAAGCCTGCGGATGAACCGATCGGCGTTGGCGTCCCGTATGGCACGGTTGATGTCCTCAGGGGAGATGGATTTGCTGCCCAGGGAAATATTCTCTTCGAGGCTCCCTGAGAAGATGAAGACGTCCTGAAGCACGAGCCCCAATCGGGATCTCAGCTCGACCTTGGACCATTCTCTGAGATCCTGGCCGTCCAGGAGCACTTGTCCGGCCCCTGGATCGTAAAATCGTTCTATGAGATTGACCACGGTGGTTTTGCCGGCACCCGTGGCTCCCACGAGGGCGACCATTTCTCCCGGCTTGATCTCGAAGGAAATATCTTTAAGGACGGGCCGCCCGTCCCGATAAGCAAAAGAAACGGATCGGAACTCGATGTGTCCCTTGAACTTTCCGGGTCTTCGAGGATGCACAGGATCTGGGATCTCCTCCCGGTGGTCCATGAATTCCATGATCCGTTCCGTGGAAGCCATGGCGGATTGCATGATATTGTACTTCTCCGAGATGTCCCTGATGGGTTTGAAGAACATCTGGATATAACTGATGAAGGCCACAAGGGATCCCAGGGTCAGCTCTTCCGCAATCACCTTTCCTCCCCCCCGCCAGATGATGAGGGCCACCGCGAGGGCCGAGAAGAGTTCCATCACAGGCATGAAGACCGCAAATATCCTGATCTGCTTCATGCCTGCCAGAAAGTTTTCGTGGTTAATGCGGGTGAAGGCCTCCATCTGGTTCTCCTCCCGGGTGAAGAGCTGGATGATCCGCATCCCGGAGATCCTCTCTTGCAGAAAGGCGTTGATCTTTGCCACGGCGGCCCTCAACTCTCTGAAGGCCTCGCGGGCGAGGGAACTGAAAAGAAGGGTGATTCCGAACAGGAAGGGAATCAGGAGAAAGCAGAGCAGGGCCAGGCGCCAGTTGAGGTAGAGCAATACGGCCAGGATGCCCGTGAGGATCAGGATATCCTTGAAAACGGTGATCGCCACGGATTTGAACATCTCGTTGAGGTTTTCGATATCATTGGTGACCCGGGTCACCAGCCGCCCCACGGGGTGGCGGTCAAAAAAGGTCAGGGCCTGGGATTGTATTCGATCGAAGAGTTCGATGCGGATATCCTGCATGATTCGTTGCACCGTTCTCTCGAGGAGGTAATACTCCCCGTACCCCAGGCCGAAGGACAACGCAAGAAACACTATCAGGATCAGGCTTACCTGGAGCACCCCCCGAAGGTCCTCTTTCCTCACCTTCATGCGCTCGGCCGGGAGGAGTTCCTTTAACATGTCCCTGGGCACGGCGAAGCTGCCGTCTTCCAATGCCCGGGCGGCCAGGCGTATCTTTGCGGATGAGATTTCACCGAAGGATTCGGCCGGGATCTTGTAATAGGGCCGTTGGGAGATCAGGCCCATTGAGCGGTACCGTTGGAGCAGGGCGGGATCCATTTTCTTGAGATCGGTTTGAGGAACGAGTCCCCAGGTTCCGTCCGGGCTTTTTGTGATCATTCGGTCATGCCTTGTAAAAAAGTCCCGGAGGGGTTTTTCACCTTTGAGTTTCCCGGTTTCCACCCGGTAGTACGCGGCGAGGATATAGTGATCGATGGCGATCTTGGACAAGTATGGAATCGCCAGGTCCAGGAGGGTGAGCAGGATCGCCATGAGCAGGGCGAGGGCCATGACCCCCTTGTAAGGGAAGGCATACCGGGCCAGCCGCCTGAGGAGCTTGACATCGTATGGTTTCCCCAGCCGATTCTCCTCCATATAACCGTAATCTCCGTGCATCGCCATCGGCTGTTCCGATCCCCCTTCCTTTATTCCTCCAGTTCCCTGGCCAATTGCTGTCTTTCGTAAAGCCGGGCGTATTCCTCGCCCCGGCGCAAGAGGGTCTCGTGATCCCCCTCCTCGATGATCCTGCCTTGATGAAAAACCACGATCCTGTCCGCGCGGCCGATGGTGGAAAGCCTGTGGGATACGAGGAGGGTGGTCTTGCCCTTCCTTTTTCCGAGGATCTCGGAAAGGATCCTCTCCTCCGTACGGGTGTCCACCATGGAGAGGGCATCATCCAGGATCAGGATGGGAGGATCCCCCAGGACCGCCCGGGCAATGGTCAGCCTTTGTTTTTGTCCTCCCGAAAGAGTGATCCCCCTTTCTCCCAGGAGCGTGTCCAGGCCCTGCTCCAGGGCCTGGAATTCTTCCAGGACCTGGGCCGTCCGAAGGGCGGATTCCAGTTCCCGGTCCGAAACGCCCTTTCGCCCGAAAAGGACATTATTCCGGACGGTATCGGAAAATACAAAGGCCTCCTGGGTCGCGAAGCCGATACTTCCCCTCAGAACCTTTAAGGGAATATCGCGGATGTCTTTTCCGTCGAGAAAAAGGGTCCCGGGGGGGACGTCGTAAAGGCGCGCGAGAAGGTGGAACAGGGTCGTTTTGCCCGAGCCCACCCTGCCGACCATTGCGATCGTCCGGCCTGCCGGGATCATCAGGTGGATCTCTCGAAGGGCGTCTTCCTTCTGGCCCGGGTAGCGAAAAGAGAGTCCCCTGAACTCGATTTGTCCCTTAATGGCGCCGGACTTTCGAATGGCTCCGATGTCCCGGATTTCCGGCTCCTCGTTCAGGATCCCGTTGATCCTCCGCATGGAGGCCGATCCCCTCTGGAGGAGGTTGGCAACCCATCCCAGGGCCATCATGGGCCAGGTGAGGAGGTTGAGGTAGCTGATGAAGGCCACGAAATCCCCGGTGCTGATGCGCCCCAGGATGGTGAGGCCTCCCCCCAGACCGATGACTATGGCCAGCCCCAGGTTGGTGAAGATCATCATCATGGGGAAGAACAGGGCATAAGTCCGGGCCAGTTTCATGTTCTCGGAGACGTATCGATCGCCTGTTTCCCGAATTTTCCGGTACTGCCATTTTTCCCTGGAATAGGCCTTGATTACCCGAATGCCGGAAAAGGCCTCCCGCACCCCTTCCGTGAGATCCCCGAAGGTCTTTTGGACCCTTTCGAATCCGGTGGACATCCTTCGGGTCAAGCCCCTGGTGACAAGGATGATCACCGGGGCCGGGATGAGGGAAATGAGGGTGAGAAGCGGGCTGATATGGAGCATAAACCCGATGGCCGCCATCCCCAGGACCAGCCCGTCCGTCAGGGCCACCAGGCCCATTCCCGTGGCCATCCTCACGGCATTGATGTCATTGATGGCCCGGGCCATGACATCTCCCGTCTTGGTCCTCTGGTAAAAGGATTGAGAGAGGGTAAGAAGATGGGAAAACAGGGTGTTTCGCAACCCCTCTTCGATCCTCCGGGACAGCCCGATGAGAAGGTATCGCCACAGGTAGCGCAGGAAGGCCATCAAAAGGGCGATCACCGCGATCATCCCCCCGAAATGGAGAAGGAGCCGGGTGGAGGCGGTGCCGGCCGTGAGGGTGTCAATGGCCTTCTTGATGACCAAAGGGATCAGGAGTTGGAGGAAGTCCACCGCCACCAGACTGGCGAGGCCCAGGATCAGGGCCCCCCGGTTTTCCGAGAAGTAGGGCTTGAGAGGCAGGAAGTTGTGAAGGATCTTCCTTATGGCCATGGGACGGCGTTTCCTGTTCATGAAAAAAGAGATACTGGAGGCCGGCTGGGCCTGTCAACAATTCGTTATTGGCTTTTAACTAGTGCCCATCCATAAATGGCCAATTTTTGCAATCCTCCGCCTCTCTCACGGCTACGGCGTGACAAGCCCGCCAAACAACCGGCGGACAAGCGGCGTCAGGCTCAAAGCGGTCAGGACCTTCTCTTTGGCGGAACTTTCCGGACTGCAGCCAGGGAAATCAGACACATAAAGGCCCCAGCAAAGAAAGGGATCCGGTAATCGATCATCCAGAGGAGCCCTCCAAGGGCGGGAAGAACCACTGCGGCTATGTGGTTTATGGTGAATCCGACGGCCATGCTGGGTGCTATGTCTCTGGGATCCGCGACTTTCTGGAAATAGGTTCGAATGGCCATGGAAAAATTGAAAAAAACATGGTCAAGCACGTACAGTAAGGCCAGGAGGAGCCGCGAATGAACCGTGGCGTAGGCCAGAAAAATAAGGACAAGAGCCCCGTACTCAAGGGTGAGAATGCGTCTTTCGCCGAACCGGAGGATTGATTTTCCGATTATGGGACTGAGGAAGTAGTTCACACAGTTGTTCAACACGAAAAGGGCCGTTATTTCCTGGATCTGAAAATGAAACCGCTTGACCATTAGAAATACCGCGAAGGCCATGAAGATCTGCCGTCTGGCGCCCGCCATAAAGGTCAGAAAATAGAAAAGCCAGTATTTTTTGCGGATCACCATGGACCTTCTCTGGGGCACGATGTCCCGGCTCGAAGGATCACGGAATGACCCCCAGATGCCCGCAAGGGCGACAAGGCCGCCGATGAGCAGATAACATTGGGTATAATTCAATATGAAAGAAGCCAGGTAGATGAGGATCCCCACCCCGATACTTGATGCCGCCGCAAGGCTTCGCAGGCGGCCGAAAACCAGGGGAGACTGAGTGTTATCGAAATATTGAAGGGTCAGGGACTGGTTGGTGGTCTCGAAGTAGTGGAACCCGAAGCTCATCACAAGGGTGGTGAAAATAAGGCCTCCGAATGATGGAAGGAATCCGGTACCGGCCAATCCCAGGCCCATGATCATAATGCTCAGGGTCGAGAGGCGGTGTTCCCGGATCACCATCATGGCGAAGATGGCAAAAAGGGCGAGGAATCCAGGGATCTCCCGAATCGACTGGATTATACCTATGTGTTGTCCATCGAGGTTTACGGCTTCCACCGCGAAGTTGTTGAAAAGGGTGAGCCACGCCTGAAGCCCAGCCGTTGATGCGATGGTCAGGACGACAAGGAAGCGGTACATGGGGTTTTGCTTTAGGTCCATCATGCCCTTCTGTAATATATTCGGATTCACTCTTCAGGAAGGAAGAAAGCGAATGGAGGTCCTCGAAGGTGCCAAAGGGAGGCGGAATCAAGGGCCGCCAGAGGGGCATTATGAACGATTTTAATTATATGTCAAACATGACCATTCAAACCTACCCTGATCCGTTGATACTCCGCAGGCGGTGTCCTGATGGCTGCAGTTATATCCAAGACCGGACACTAGATTAGGACTCCAATGCTTTCTCCACGTATCCATCGTGAAAAAATGCCCGCAGTTATGGAAGACTTGCCTCTTGCACCCCTTGAAGGAATCGGCTAATTTCATCGCGATGTCTTCTCGCTGGCCTGCGGCGTGGGTTGCTGGCCGTTGCAAAGGGGGCCTGGTATGGTTTTGAAGTTTCAGGCCATGCCCCCCGCCTGCCCCTGCGGCATAACCTGGGACTCTAGTCTCCGCCTGAAAGCGAGGGATTTTCCCCCATTCCCGGAATGGGACACTAACATGAGAGGCCTTATGTTTTTTTATCTGTTCCAGGGGGCGGCTCTCGCCCTTTCAGCAACGATAATGCCCGGTCCCTTTCAGGCCTATCTCCTCTCACAGGCCCTCAGGCAGGGTTGGAGGCGAACCCTTCCTGCGGCCCTGGCCCCCCTGGCAACCGACGGACCCATCATCACCCTGGTGTTGTTCGTCCTGACCCAGGTCCCCCCGACCCTCCTCGAAATCCTGAGGACTGCAGGGGGCCTCTTCCTCCTTTATCTTTCCGGAAGCCTCGCCCTTACCCTCAAAAAGGGTGACACTGCACCGCATCCGGGGGAATCTGCAGCCCGTCGGACCTTTTTCCAGGCAGTCACCATGAACTTCCTGAATCCCAATCCTTATTTGTGGTGGAGCATAATCGGCGGACCCATCGTGCTCACCGGATGGAAGAAATCACCCGCTTACGGGATCGTCTTCCTCGGGGGTTTTTACGGTGTCTTCATCCTCAGCCTGGGGGTCCTCATCATTCTCTTCGCCTCCGCCGGGAGACTGGACGAGAGGGTGAGCAAGGTCCTGCGGATAGTGGCGGCCCTGGCCCTCGCGGGCTTCGGTGTCTACCAGGTTGTCTCCGGCCTCTCAAGCCTTCTCCTCGTATAACCCCCTGGTTTTCGTTGACCCATGGGACCTTTCTCTCTATAATTCACTCCTCTATTGCGCCCTGTCCCCCATGCTCCTCTATTGCGCCCTGTCCCCCATGAGACCTTTGAAAAATGTTCAATTTTGTTTAAGGTCAAGGAAGGCGAAAATTTTAACCGCAGGAATACATTGAGTATTTCGAGGATTAAAATTTGAGTCTGACCTGTCTGCCGTGCCTGCCTATCCCGTTGGAACGGCAGATAGGCCCGGCACAGGCAGGCGCAGAGATTGGGCAAAAGAGGACGTTTTTCAAAGGTCTCCCCATGTCATATTGGGGCGGAAAGGGGCCGGACACATCCTTCGGATCGATTGTGGTGTGAGTCTATGGTTCAGTTCAAGCACTATCGGAGCCGCCGCCGGATCGGGGTCAGGA
>JAFDEE010000005.1 GCA_019310525.1 Deltaproteobacteria bacterium
GCGGAATCCCTGACGGCTCGGTCCGCCCCCGCCCTCGCCCGTGTCTGCCTGGATACGGCGCGGGTCCTTGCAGCCGTAAAACCCCCGGCAGATCCTTCCCCCGCCTTCCCTTAAAAAAAATAAAGTTCCGGGACCCTCCTGCCGATATCAATGGTCAAACGGGTAACGTACGATTCCAGTTAAGGAAAGGAGGTGGATCCGAACAGGTCTTTACAACCCGGCAGGGACGCCGGGCAGGCCCGGGCCAAAGGACTGACCCGGGCATCAACCCCGGGGAGTTCGATACAGACTCGCCGGAGGATAAAACACCAAATATCACGGAGGATTTTTGATTATGGGACTCAGGATTCAAAACAACATTGCGGCCATTAACGCCCACAGAAACCTGACCATTTCCAACATGGGACTGGCAAGATCCCTTGAACGCCTCTCCTCGGGTTACCGGATCAACCGGGCGGCCGACGACGCGGCGGGGCTCTCCATCTCTCAAGGGTTGAGGGCGGATATCGCCAGTTACAAGGTCGCCTCAAGGAACACCACCGAGGCCAATTCTCTGCTCCAGGTCGCAGAGGGCGCCCTGGACCAGATCGGAAACATGCTGACAAGGCTCAAGGAACTGGCTACCCAGGCATCCTCGGCCAACGCAACCTCGGACCTTGACAAGATCGACGCCGAGGCCCAGAAGCTGATCGACGAAATCGACAGGATCGCGGAATCCACGGAATATTCCGGAACCAAACTGATAGACGGAAGCTTCGGGGTGAGCGTCGGTTCGAAGACAGACACTATCAGCGGGGGCGCTGGTTACGTCAGCATCACTGGAATGAAGGCGAGTGAGCACTACACGATTTCCGCCACCACGGTGAGCGGTTCTTCTGCCACCATCACCATCACGACCGGTGATGTGAGCCAGACGGTCACCACATCCACGACCTCGGGCGACACCACCAAAAACGTGGAATTCAGCGCCCTGGGGATCCAGTTGACCATCAACAGCGCCTTTGATACCACCGATGAACTGGAAGGTAAAATCACCGCCGCATCCAGCGGTTCCTCAACCTTCCAGGTCGGCGCGGAGAATGCCGGAACCTCCAGGATCGCCATTTCCCTGGGTAACGCCACGCAGGAATACCTCGGGAAGACCAAGGGAGGATCGGGTTACGCCATTTCCGGTATCGACCTCTCAACGGCCAGCGGTGCCCAGAAGGCCCTTAACACGGTGGATTACGCCATCGCGGACCTTGCAAAGATCAGGGGTGATATCGGTGCGGCCCAGAACCGGTTGACTTACGCCGCCGCGAACCTTGCCACGACCATCGAGAACGTCACGGCGGCCGAATCGGTCATCCGCGATGTGGACATGGCTGCAGAGATGACCACCTTCACCAAGAACCAGATCCTGATGCAGGCCGGTACCGCCATGCTGGCCCAGGCGAACATGGCGCCTCAGTCGGTACTCTCCCTGCTCGGCGGATAGATCTCAGGACCGCCTTAACCTCAACGGCCCCGTTCCCGGCCCCGGGAACGGGGCTTTTCCATGATCCCGCCTCCCCACATCCCTTATATTCCGAGACCTTTGAAAAACGTCCTCTTTTGCCCAATCTCTGCGTCAGGCTCAAATTTGAATCCTCGAAATACTTCAATGTATTCCTGCGGTTAAAATTTTCGCCTTCCTTGACCTTGAACAAAATTGAACGTTTTTCAAAGCTCTCATTCCCTTGTAAAAGGGTTCAAGTTCAGGCCCCGTTTTTCCGATATGTAAGGTAACCGCGGGAACCACTCTCCCGGGTTTCCGTAAACCAACTTTTTAAAAAGGAAGCAACCATGACACTGAGCACCAATCTCATTTCGGGATTGTCCAGCGGTTTTGACTGGAGGAGTGTTGTCGATAAACTGATGGCCATCGAACGGCGGCCCGTTGATCTTCTTGAGCAGAAAAAGTCCGACTACGAGTCGCAACTTTCCGAATGGCAGTCCTTCAATACCAAGTTGCTAGCCCTGAGGACGGCGGCCCAGGCCCTTCAGGAACCTGACGATTTCAACATCTACACGGCCAACATGACATCAGACAGCGCAGACGTGGATGCATCGGACCTCCTGAGCGTATCAGCCTCTTCCTCCGCCTCGGTGGGGTCTTACAGCATCCAGATCACCAATATCGCCACGGCCCAAAAGCTTTCTTCCGCCTCCTTCTCCAGCATCACCACCGCCCTGGGAAGCAGCTATGCCGGGGATCTCCTGATCAATGGGAAGGCCGTCACCATTACGGCAACGGACACCCTCTCCGATGTCCGCGACAAGATCAACAACGCCAACGCTGGAGACAACCCCACCGGGGTGACCGCCAGTATCATCACGTACGGGACGAACGATTACCGCCTCACACTGACCAGCGACAGCACGGGGGAGGAAGGCATCAGCCTCCAGAACGCATCGAGTACCGACCTGGTCGAGCTTTTCGGATGGAAAGACAAAAGCACTTCTCTTAAAAACAGCATCACGGGCGGTGCCCAATCAGACCTTTTCAGCAGCACCACCCAGGACATAAAAACCCTCCTGGGGCTATCCACCACCCAGTCCGGGACGATCCAGATCGCGGGTCAGAATATATCCATCGACTTCTCCACAGACTCCCTCGAGGGCATCAAGACCAAGATCAACGATGCGTCCATCCCTGGTGTTACAGCCAGCATCATCACGGATACAAGTGGGGATACCACCCAGTACCGGCTCCAGATCGACGGCACCCAGAGTTTCACGGACGACCAGAACATTCTCGAGACCCTCGGGATACTTGAAAACGGAGTCAGCGCCGTCCAGGGGACCACCTCAGGGAACACCATGACGGCCGACGGGGAGAACATTTCGGCCTCCACCCTCCTCACCTCCATCGACGGTTACAACTCCTGGACTTCAGGGGATTCCATCACCATTTCCGGCACGGATCACAGTGGAAACGCGGTGAACGACAGTTTCAGCATCACCTCTTCTTCCACCGTACAGGACCTGATGAATGCCATTGAAACGGCCTTTGAGGCCGGCGGCGACGAGGTCTCCGTGTACGTAACCTCGGATGGCAAAATCGAGGTGGCCGACCTGGAGACAGGTTCGAGTTCCCTGTCAGTGTCCCTTACCTCCAGCATCTCTGACGGCAGCCTGGACTGGGGAACCTTCACCGCCCTGGGTACCGTGCGCAACCGGCAATTGACGGCCGGCCAAGACGCCACCCTCTCGGTTGACGGCGTCACAGTGACCCGTTCAGAAAACACCATAGACGACTTGATCCCCGGGGTAACCCTCAACCTGCTGGATTCCGACTCAGGCACGACCGTCACCCTGAACATCGCACGGGATATCGACGCCATCGTGGACAAGATCAATGATTTCGTGAACGCATACAATGACGTGGCCTCCTACATAAACCAGCAGCAGTCCTACGATGAAGACAAACAGGAAACCGGTGGAGTGCTCTTCGGGGACGGGACCCTCAACTCGGTCGAATACGACCTGACCTCCACCCTGGTCCAGAATGTATGGGGGGTATCGACTGAGTTTTCCACCCTCGGCCTGGTGGGGATCAACCTCGACAACGACGGCCAGCTCAGCATCGACAGCGATACACTCAAAGGATACCTCCGGACCAACTTCAACGATATAAAGCTCCTTTTCGCAGCAAACGGGGTAACCAGCACGGGAACCCTTGAATACGTCTCCTACTCGAGGGACACCGAGGCCGGGGAGTACACGGTCAATATCACCCAGGCTGCCACCCGCAGCAACTCCACCAGCGATACGGCCGTAAGCGGCACCCTGGGCAGCGACGAGACCCTCACCATCACGGAAGGTGACAAGACCGCCACCATCAGTCTCACCAGTTCCATGACCATTTCCGACATAATCAACGCCATCAATACGGAACTGGATACGGTTTACACGGAAAAGCTGGTGGGCGCCAATGCCCTTACGGCCTCCAGCAGTCCCATTACATCGAGTACCACATGGGGAAGCATCGATGGGGCCAACCTGGTCGACGGAGACGTGATCTCCTTCAGCGGAACCACCCGGAACGGCACGGCGGTCTCAGGGTCTTACACCATCAGCGACGCGAGCTCTGACACGGTGCAGGATCTCCTGTCGGAAATAGAGTCCGCATTCGGAAACTCGGTGACCGCGGCCATCGACAGCACGGGACACCTCACCCTCACCGACAAGTACGAGGGAAACAGCCAGCTCTCCATCACCTTCGACTACACCCAGGCCCATGATCTGGATTTCGGATCGGTCCTTACGACCAACAGCGGCGGCCAGGAGGGGAGATACGCCATAGAAATAACGGCCTCCAACGACGGGAGCGACCACCTTGTACTGACCCACGACAGCTACGGAAGCTCTTACTCCTTCACCATCCAGGAAAGCACGGACACCGGGCTCTGGACGGGAAGCCAGACGACCCCCGTAAGCGTAAACAACGGGGTGGACGTGGCCGGCACCATTAACGGGGAGAGCGCGACCGGATCAGGACAGCTCCTCACGGGAGACGACGGCGAAGCCAACATCGACGGGCTGGTTATAAAGTACACGGGTACGACCACGGGGGATGTTGGAACAGTCAAGATTACGTTGGGCGCGGCTGAACTGTTCGACCGGGTCCTGTACAGTATCACCGACCCCCTGGAGGGGTACGTTGGCTTCAAGCAGGATTCCCTTCAGGATACCATCGATGACTATGAGCTCAAGATCGAACAGATGGAGGCCCGGCTGGACCAGAAGATGGAAATGATGATCAACCGCTTCGTTGCCATGGAATTGGCCTTGAGCAATATCCAGGCACAAAGCCAATGGCTCAGCGGACAGATCAACGCCATGAGTTATAATTGGTAATCTGTACTACGGTGTCCGTTCCACCCGCTCCATCACGGGTCGGTCTAAACGGATTCTGCCCCAAAAGCCGAAAACGAGAAAACCAGCATACGGGAGGAAACCATGGGATACGGAAGGACCTTAAGCCAGTATCGAAAGACTGAGATCGCCACCGCCGGAAAGATGAACCTGGTCGTGATGTGTTACGATAAGTCGATCCAGTTCCTGAAACAGGCCAAGGAATCCTACCAGACAGGCGACTACGAGAGAAAGGCGAAGCTCCTTCAAAATACCCTGGATATCATCAACGAACTCCAGAGCAGCCTCGATTTCGAAAAAGGGGGAGAAATCGCAAAGAACCTGGACGCTATTTATAACTACCTCACCAGGCGATTGATCCAGGGTGACGTGGAGAAGGACTTATCGGCGTTCGAAGAGGCTGTTCGCTTTCTGTCGGAACTGAAAGAGGCTTGGGAAGAGATTGCCACCAGGGAAAAAAGGAATGAGATGCCCCAGGCGCCCAATGTCGAACCCAAAGCATTGTCCGCTCAAGTCGCAGCCTGACATTCAAGGTATCACCCCTGCCTGCCGATCAAGAGGGTGGATACGGGAAATACAACAGCATAAACAGGTCGAACGGGAAGAAAAATTTTTAAGGCAGGAAGGGAGAAAAAGACGAGGTGAACAAAATGGAAGCAGTCGGTTCAATCAAGTCGAGCGAAATCGGGCAGGCCGAAGCCGTCTTGAAAACCGGCCCCGAAGGACTGGATACCCGGCGTGGAACGTCATCCACCGCCTCCAAGGTTCAGTCATCTGATGAATTAAAAAACACCGCGGTATCCGAAGAGACCAAGGGCAAGATCGAACGCATTGCCGAGGCCATGGACAAGTACCTCAAGTCCATGCAAACAAACCTCAAGATCCAGGTCCACAAGCCCACGGGCTGTATCATCATCAAGGTCTTATCCGGAGACGGCAAGGTCATCAGGGAAATCCCGCCGGAAGAGATGCTGAACCTGGCGGCCAAGATGGAAGAGATGACCGGCCTGTTTTTCAATGAAAACGTATGATCCGGAACCCAAAGCCCCTGGGGCCTGAAACATTTTTCCCGATCGGAATGCTCGATGAACCTGAAAATGCTCATCGTCGACGATGACAGGAGATTTCTCTCCGCTCTTTCGGGCTTTCTCACGGAACAAGGTTACGAGGTGGTCCCTTGTCATGACGGGTTGGACGCCATCGAAAAGTGCAGGGAGGAAAAGTTCGACCTGCTCATAACAGACCTGATGATGCCCGGCGCATCAGGCCTCGAAGTCCTTAAAGAGGCCAAAAAACTCTACCCGGACATTGTAGTAATCCTGATCACGGGATTCGCTTCCATCGAATCCGCTATCGAGGCCATAAGGGAGGGCGCCTACGATTACATCACCAAGCCCTTCAAGCTGGAAGAGATCAAGATCGTTGTTCACAACGCCGGCGAGAAAATACGTCTGACACGGGAAAACCGCCGGCTTCTTTCCGAACTTCAGGAAGCCTATACCCAGCTCCGGATGGTGAAACGGATCATGGGTGCTGAATCGGACTCCGAGCGGAGTGAATCGGGAAATCCTTCAGATCCGAAGAGAACCGAACCTTTTATAGCGGGAAGCATGCTCTCCCATTATTACGTGGAGACAGGGCCGGGTCTTCATCCCCCCCTTCTCTCCGACCTGGAACGGATTTCGGCCCTCAGGGACCGGGGTTTCCTTACAGAAGAGGAATTCAAGCTGTGCAAATCCAAGTTGCTGAAGAACCTACAGAACTGACACTCCAGCGCCTCAAGTCTTCGAGGGTGCTCGTGGTGGACGACGAACGCGTCATCAGCGAGAGCCTCCAACTCTACTTGGAACACCTGGGGATCAGGGACATCCATATAGCCAATGACGGAAGGGAGGCCCTCCGGATGTTCCAGGAAAATCACTTCGACTTCGTGTTCCTTGACATCATGATGCCGGAGGTGAGCGGCCTAGACGTCCTGAAAAAGATAAACGAATCAGACCAACTCACAACCGTCATCCTGATGACGGGTTATCCCACGATGGATGTGGTAATCGACGCCATGCACAATGGTGCCTCGGATTTCCTGGTCAAACCCTTCCGTTTCGAGGACTTGAAAATCGCCCTTGAAAGGATCCAAAGGCTCCACCTCCTGATGGAGAGAAACTGCCTCCTCAACCAAGAGCTGTTGAAAAAGCGAGAAGTGGAGGAACTAAACAATCAGCTTGAAAGAAAGATCCGGCTCCAGGGCATCCTTTACCATATCGTGGATTCCCTCTCCAAAATCAACCGATCTGAAAACCTCTACCGTTATGTCATTACCAAGGCGATCGAATCATGCAATGCAAAAAGGGCCTGTTTCCTGATCTACGACCAGGAAAACTCCCATCTGCTGACCCTGGCCCAGCAGGGATTCGAGAAGATGAATCCCGGGACCCAGGCCCGCTTCCTGGTAAACTCAGAGGGGAGTCCCATCCTGGAAAAGGATTTCATCGCCAACTACTTTTCTTGTTCTCCGGAGGAGGAGCTGATTCTTGACCGGCCTTTCAGGACTCATGACCTTCTGGCCACTCCCTTCAACATACGGGACGAACCATTCGGAGTCCTCCTGGTCAGTGAAAAAGAAGGTGGGAAGGCCTTTGACGGTGAAGATGAATTCATCCTCAAATTTCTCGCTGAAAAAGCGGCTTTGAACATCGAAAACCTCGCCCTCTATGACAACCTGAAACAGAATTTTCTGGCCTCTTTGATGGCCCTCGTAACCGCTATTGAAGCAAAGGATACCTATACCCAACAGCACTCCACAAGGGTGACGACTTACGCCCTCAAGATCGCCCGGAACATGGGCTGCGAAAAGATGGACCTCAACCGATTGGAGACCATGGGACCCCTCCATGATATCGGGAAGATCGGAATCCCCGATTCCATCCTGAACAAGCCCGGCCCCCTTACCGAGGAGGAGACAGAATGTGTCAGGGCCCATCCGACCATCGGAGTCAACATCGTCGCTCCTCTGGGTCTCGACGAACAGGAGACCGCCATTATCAAGCATCATCATGAAAGATGGGACGGGAAAGGGTATCCTGATGGGCTCAAAGGGGAAGAGATTCCAAAACTTGCAAGAATCCTCGCCGTGGCGGACGCTTTTGACGCCATGAATTCAGATCGGGCTTACAGAAAGGCCCTCCCCTTTGATGTATGCCTTGATGAGCTAAGACGTAACAGCGGATCCCAGTTCGACCCCAAGGTGGTGAAAGCCGCCATTCCAGTGCTTTCACAGCGGGAATCTCAATCCGGAACGAGCGATTGAGCAAGCCATTCCGGCCGTTGGTTCAGGGGTTCTCCAAAGGCCGGCCTCTCCGTATAAGAATTCCCTCATTCCGTTTTTTAAAAGCAAACAGTTCTTCTCACATCAAAAAGCTTCCCATTGTCCCGTTCGGGGAGTAAGAGGACCTCCGGCCTTCAGACAAGGACTTCGGTTCGATCATTTTTTAATCAGCGGTCAAGGATTCAAGGGGTCCAGGTGCCGAGTGAAAAAAAGGATTCGAGGTAAAATGATTTTCACTTGAACCCTTGAACCCCGAAACCCTCGGCTCTTACAACTGTCGGCTTCATTCGACAGCAGTTTGCTATCAACAGGCGGTCACCGATTCCTGTGGGAATGATAACGACCGGATAAAAATGTATTGAAATAATACATTCGATCTGTTATCAAAATGCCACCCAAATTCAAATTCCAGAAAGGAGAAATGGCAATGGAAAAAAGCATGACGCTCAAATCGTCCCTTTTCACCTTTATCCTCATCGCCGTGGCACTTCTCCTGCCATGGGCCGGAACCTGTGAAGCGAAAACCTATAAGATCGGAATCAGCACTATAGCCACCCACCCTGCTCTGGATACGGCCCGCAAGGGATTCCTGGACCAAATGGCCAAGGAAGGATTCAAGGAGGGGGTCAACGTGAAGTATTACATGGCCAATGCCGAGGGTGACATGAGTCTTGCCGCTTCAATCGCCCAGAAGTTCGTCACCCAAAAGGTTGACCTGATCCTTGCAATCACGACACCGATCGTTCAGGCTTGCGCGGCAGCGGTGGAAGGGACGAACATCCCCGTGGTCTTTAGTTGTGTCACGGATCCGGTGGCCGCCGGGGTGGTGAAGAGCTGGGACAAGCCCGGAGGCCAGATTACCGGAGCCAGTGACTGGGCTGACGTGGCACATCAGGTGGCCGTCATCAAACAGGTCTGCCCGAATGTGAAAAGGGTGGGGACCATTTACAACGCTGGCGAGGCGAATTCCCGTGTGCAGATCAAAGAACTCAAGAAAGCAGCTCCCGCCCTCGGCATTGAAGAGATTGTGGAGGCGAATGTCGCCTCGACCGCAGACGTCATGCTTACGGCCCGATCCCTTGTCGGAAGGGTGGATGCCATCTGGTTTCCCACGGACAACGTAGTCGTCTCGGCGCTTGAGGCCCTGGTGAAGGTCTGCGAGGACAACAAAATTCCTCTTTTCGGATCCGATACCAACCAGGTCGAGCGCGGGGTCATCGCCAGTTCAGGAATCAACTTCTACGACGTGGGAAGAGAGAGCGGCAAGATGGCTGCGCGGATCCTCCGCGGGGAAAGCCCTGCCAATATCCCCGTATCCAAAGGGAAGATGACCGATCTGTACGTAAATCCCTCCGCAGCAAAGAGAATGGGGGTGACCATTCCCCAGTCCGTAATGGAAAAGGCCACCAAAGTGATCGACAAGTAATCCATCTTGTCTGAAAAGAGGGGGGAGGAGCGGTTAATACCTCCCCCTTTCCTCTGCTTAATCTTCAATCATGCCGTTTTACGAGGGAGGTGTTTGTGAACGCCATATTCAATGTCTTGTCGGTTTCCTGTTATGAAGGGTTGATATTCGGTCTCCTTACGGTCGGTGTTTATCTGACCTTTCGGGTGCTTGCCTTTCCCGACCTGGGGGTGGACGGAACGTTCCCCTTGGGAGGCGCCACGGCCGCTGTACTGATCGTTAAAGGAGTGAATCCATTCCTGGCGACCCTCATCGCCTTTTTCGCGGGGGTCTGCGCAGGAATGGTGACTGGATTGCTCAACACCAAACTTCGGATAAGCGCCCTTTTGTCAGGCATTTTAATGATGGTCGGGCTCTATTCGGTCAACTTGAGAATAATGGGGGGAGCCAATATCCCCTTATTGCGGGAGAGCAACAGTTTCGATCTCGCAGGACGCCTCCTGGGTCTCCGGGGGATGAGCCTTTCGATCACCTTTGCCGCTATTGTGGCTGTCATCTTCTTTCTGGTCTTGAACTGGTTCATGCGCACCGAGATCGGCCTGGCCCTCAGGGCTTCGGGTGACAACGAGCAAATGGTAAGAGGCCTTGGATCGGATACGGATAAAAACGTGATCCTCGGCTGCGCTATTTCCAACGGCCTTGTGGCCATTACGGGCGCCCTCGTGGCCCAGAACCAGGGTTTTTGCGATGTGGGCATGGGCATCGGGATGATCATCATGGCTCTGGCCGCAATCATCATCGGAGAGGCCCTGTTCCGTCCAAGGGGGATTGCCCAGATCCTGATGGTCTGTTTCGCCGGGACCTTTATCTACCGACTGTTCATTACCATCGCCCTGAGGGCGGGAATGAGGCCCGGTGATCTCAAAATGATCACCTCTATTCTCGTAATTTTTGCATTGGCGATTCCCTACCTGAAGAAAAGACTCCGGCATGAGTGGGTGCCACCCGCAGCCAGGATGTGATTTAGGAGGCCTTCCAATATGAACACAACCCAGAAAAAAATCCTGCTCGAACTCAAGGATGTGAGAAAAATCTTTTCCCGCGGTACGATTGACGAGGTTTCAGCACTAAACGGCATCAACCTGAAGGTTTACGAAGGGGACTTCATTACCGTAATAGGAAGCAACGGGGCCGGAAAATCCACCCTCCTCAATATCGTCGCAGGGGTCTTCCCACCGGAAAGGGGCGGCCAGGTGATCATCAACGGAGATGATGTGACGAACCTTCAGGAATACCGCCATGCCGCTTACTGCGGAAGGGTATGGCAACAACCCAGCGTGGGCACGGCCCGTAACCTGACCATCGAAGAAAACCTTTCCATGGCTTTTCGACGCGGCCAGAAAAGAGGGTTGAAATTCGCGATCAACAAGAAGCGGAGGGATTTCTTCCGGGAGGCCCTCAAGCCTCTGGGGCTCAATCTGGAAAACAGATTGACGACCCTGGTGGGCACACTTTCCGGAGGCCAGAGACAGGCCCTTGCCTTGGTCATGGCCACCATCAGCAAGCCTTCCATCCTTCTCCTGGATGAACATATCGCCACCCTCGATCCCAAGACCGCCCAGACGGTCCTCAACCTCACGGATATGATCGTCAGAAGAGAAAAAATGACCACCATGATGGTCACCCACAACATGGAAATCGCATTAAAGTACGGCAACCGCCTGATCATGATGCACAAGGGAAAAGTCGTGGTGGACCTGTCCGGGGAGAAAAAGAAAACCCTGACTATCGGAGACCTGATCCAGTCTTTCGAGCGAGCTGCCGGAGAGCAATTTACAGACGACAATGTTCTGTTAAGCCATCATTGAGAACGTCTCATTCGCGGGTGAGAGTCCGGTACAAAGACCCCGAGACCGAGGCGTTCCGCTAGAAAGGAAAAAACGAAACGGGGGAATCGGTTAAGAAACCGATTCCCCCGTTTTTAACAGGCCTGACTTATAACTCTAAAATAGAGGCGTCACTTTTTCATCCCAGGCACAACAACTACTTTTTCTCGTGGCATTCGAGGCACTTTCGATAAGGTCCGGTCTTCTTGCCTTCTTTGGCCATAGTCTTGTGGCAGTTCTTGCAATTGATATGATAGGCCGTCTGGAGCTTCATGACGTCGTCGATCTCCTCGTTTGCGTCATGACACTCTTTGCATTGCTGTGTCTCATCCGCCCATGGACTCCACTCGTTGACCCCCTCACTGTTATATTCATGATGGCAGTCCCAGCACAGGATCTTGTAATCCAGGGCGTGTTTTCTATGGCTGAAGATGACGGGTCCTTTCCGGTCCCGGTCATAGTCGGGATTATCAATAACGATGACATCAAATTTTTTGCCTTTCTCCGAACCGGCCTTCGGGTCTTTCGTGACCCCTTCTTCTCCAGACGCCCTCATGCTTCCAACCAATCCCAAGAGGACAAACACCATCGCCGTCCAGAGAATCATTCCCGCTTTTGTCTTCGACCCCATTCTCATTTTCCTCCCTTCTCCTAACCTAGCGCCTATACTCAAATGTATATTCCTTACTGGCAGGTTTCCCCGAAAAGGACCTTCAATCCTTATAAGCTTTGAATATGAGGCTGGCGTTGGTGCCGCCGAACCCAAAGGCATTGACCATCGCCACCCCGACTTCCGCCTTCCTCGCCACGTTGGGCACATAGTCCAGATCGCATTCCGGATCCGCATTCTGGTAGTTGATGGTCGGGGGTATGATACCATGCTTGATGGTCAGGACCGAATAGATGGCCGCGACCCCGCCCGCCCCTCCAAGAAGATGTCCAGTCATGGATTTGGTGGAGCTGACGGCCAGTTTATAAGCATGGTCCCCGAACACTGCCTTTATGGCCTTTGTCTCCGAGATGTCGTTGAGGGGAGTGGAGGTTCCATGGGCATTGATATAGTCAACCTCGTCGGGTTTCAGGTCCGCATCTTCCAGGGCGGATTGCATGCAGAGTATTGCACCGATCCCCTCCGGATCCGGAGCCGCCACATGATAGGCGTCTCCTGACATTCCGTAACCGATCATCTCGGCATAGATGGGGGCTCCCCGCTCAAGGGCATGCTCCAACTCCTCAAGGATGAGGATACCTCCTCCCTCGGCCATCACAAAGCCGTCCCGATCCCTGTCAAACGGACGGGAGGCCTTTTCAGGCTCGTCGTTCCGGGTGGAAAGGGCCTTCATGGAACAGAATCCCCCCAGGGCGAGAGGTGTCACCACCGCCTCGGCTCCACCTGTGATCATGGCATCGGCCCTACCCTCCCGGATCAACCTGAAGGATTCGCCCACCGCATGACAGCTCGCTGCACAGGCGGTCTCCACCGAGATATTGGGGCCCTTCACCCCGAATTCTATGGCGATGAGGCCAGGGGCCATATTGGCGATCATTCCCGGGATGAAAAAAGGGCTGATCCTGTCCGGACCCTTTTCGAGAAGGACACTGTGGTAATGCTCGAGCATGGAAAGCCCTCCCAAGCCGGACCCAGTGATGCTCCCCACACGATGCGCATTCGAGGAATCGACCTTCAGCCCGGATTCTTCCATCGCCATCCTTGCAGCGGCCAGCGAGTAATGAACAAAGATATCGAAACGCCTGACCTGTTGTTTGGCCATGAAATCCTCTGACCGGAAGTCCGTGACCTCTCCTGCTATCTGGCTCCGGAAGGGAGAAGGGTCGAATTTGGTAATCCTTCCGATACCCGATTTTCCGGCACATAAGGCCTCCCAATTTTTCTCGACACCCGTGCCCAATGGAGTCACCATGCCCAAGCCGGTAACCACGACACGCCTTTTCATATTACCCCCGTGTTTTATTGATTACGTCGGGTTTTTTATGGAACGCCTCGATTTCGATCACTCTTCTCCCAGGGCGTTCTTGATATAATTGATGGCGTCCTCGACCGTAGCGATTTTCTCAGCATCTTCATCGGAGATAGATATCTCAAACTCCTCTTCCATGGCCATGATCAATTCGACCTGGTCCAGTGAATCGGCCCCCAAATCATCAACGAAAGAAGCCGTTGGAACAACATCCTCTTCCGACACGTCCAACTGTTCACAGATGATTTCTTTGATTTTCTGGGCAATGTCCGCCATTGAAGCTCCCTCCTTTTGTTTAGCAATTTCTTTTCTGAAAAACACCAACGGTTCACATAAAAATACCACCATTCACATGTATGATCTGACCGGTCATGTAACCCGCCGCATCAGAACAAAGCCAGTATACCACTTCCGCCACATCCTCCGGTTGGCCGATTCTTCCCAGGAGCACCTTCTGGAGAAAGTAGTCCTTGACCTTGTCAGGCAATGGCTTGGTCATATCGGTATCAATGAAACCGGGCGCCACGGCATTCACGGTGACCCCTCGAGAAGCCACTTCATAGGCAAGGGATTTGGTGAAGGCCATGATACCCGCTTTTGAAGCGGCGTAATTGGTCTGCCCCGCATTTCCGATCTGACCGACGACCGAAGAGGTGTTGATGATCCTGCCCCACCTCTGCTTGGTCATGGGCCGAATGACCATTCTGGTGCAGTTGAAAACACTCTTCAGGTTGACGCGGATAACATCATCCCAATCCTCTTCCGACATCCTCATCAAAAGGCGATCCCGCACGATTCCGGCATTGTTGACAAGGATGTCAACCTTTTTAAACCGGTTCAGGATATCCTTGAAAAGGGATTCCACTTTGCTGAAATCGGAAACGTCGCACCGATGACTCTCGGCCACCGCGCCCTTTTCATGGATCATCCGAAGGGTCTCGTCGGCAGCCTCGTTATCCTTGTCATAATGAACAAGGATGATTTTTGATTTCCCGGCGGCGAATTTCATCGCGATGGCCCGCCCGATACCCCTTGATCCGCCGGTAATGACCACCACCTTTTCCGAATCTTCCATGTCTATCCTCTTTTTTCCTCTCCTGTCCCGATCCCCACTTTTTTTATCAACCCGGTAAAGCATAAACTACTATCGACTGAAGCCGATAGCTTTAAGGGCCAAGGTGCTCCCATTCCCGGAATGGGGCATTAAAACAAACACTGGTCCGCTGAGCAAACCCGGTGGGTTCTTTCGGTTTCAACCGTTCAATTTCCCCGGTCTCTCACCTTCACGTCCCTTGGAACCGGGCCAGGTATTCAGCCAACTTTTCAGGAATATCCTTTTCTCTGTATTCTGCGGCCATTTTAATGGCCTTCTTGACAGCCTTGGACGAGGAGGCTCCGTGGCATACGATCCCAACGCCGTTGATTCCCAGGATCGGGGCCCCCCCGTATTCTTCGTAATCCAATCTTTTTTTCATGAGTTTTGTCAGAATCGAACTGGTCTCACCGCATCCCGCCCTTTCGATCACGCTCTTACTATCCGCAAGCATGGCGGTCACGGTCTCGGCCATGCCCTCCAGGACCTTGAGCACCACATTCCCGACGAATCCGTCGCACACGACCACCTGAACCTTCCCATCGAAAAGTTGGCGGCCTTCCACATTACCCGCAAATGGAAGGGGACTCGCCTTGAAAAGGTTATGGGCCAGACGGACCTGCTCATTGCCCTTTCCCCCTTCACGGCCGATACTCAAAAGACCGACCCGCGGGTCTTTTATTCCAAGGAAAGCCTTCGCGAAAGCATGGGCCATGGCGCCGAACTGCAAAAGATGCACGGGGCGGCAATCCACGTTGGCCCCGACATCTATGAGAATCACTTCACCTTTCGCCCCTGGAATAATGCTCGCAAAGGCTGGCCTCTCGACCCCGGGCAATCGGCCCAGAGTCAGAATCGCGGACGCTAGCATGGCCCCTGAATGGCCGGCACTTACGACAGCATCGGCTTCCCCCCCCTTGACGGCCTCGAAGGCGACCCGGATGGAGGCGTTTTTCTTCCTTCGTACGGCCCTCATGGGTTGTTCTTCCATGAAAACCACGTCGTCGCAATGATGGACCTTTATCCCAGGACGATCAAGGTCGTTTCCGGCCCCTTTCCTGAGGGCCTGCTCATCCCCCATCAGCACAACTTCGATTCCGTACTCGGATACGGCTTCAAGTGCACCTTGAACGACCACCTCGGGGGCCCGATCCCCCCCCATGGCGTCCACGGCGATCTTCATCTCAGCTCTCTTCTACCTTGATGATTTCCCTTCCTCTGTACATCCCGCACTGGGGGCAGACATGATGGGGCCGTACGGGTTCGTGGCATTGTGGGCAGAGGGATACATTGGGCATCTTGACGTGATGATGGGACCGCCGCATGTCCCTCTTGGACTTGGATTTCTTTTTCTTTGGTACTGCCATTTTTTTCCCCTGTAATTTGTGGCCTTAATCACCGACGGTTTCATATCCATCGGTTGATCATGGTTGGATCTTCAGTTGGTTCAGTTTCAAAAAAGCGGGGTGACCAGTTTCCCTGAGGCAACAACAGATTTCCTCGTTCAAATTCTTTCCGCACCTCGGACAAAGGCCCTTGCACTCCGCCGAACACAGGACCTTCATAGGAAGGGAAAGGTAGATCTGTTCCCGGATAATGCCCGTAAGATCGATCTCTTCACCCCGGATGAAGTCAACGTCCATGTCCTCTTCGGTTAATTCCACATCACTCTCTTCCTGGGACCCGGGCGGAGGAAGGGCCAGGTAGGTCTGGAATTCGGTCTGGATGTCCCTGTGGTGAGACTCCAGGCACCTGTCGCAACGCACCTTCAACCCACCCCTCAGCCGACCATCCATGACATATTTGTCCCCTGCCGAATAGAGCGTGACCACCACCTTCAACGGGCCATCCAGGGACAAAATCTGGTCAGAGGGATCCTTGGGCTCCCACCACCCTTCCTTTAAAACGAACGTAAAGGTTTTCGATTCCTGGGAAATCCTTCTAAGATCAATGATCATCAGATTCACTCAGAAGAATGAAAAGGCCTAAGAACGTTTCCCCGGGTCCGGGAAAAATAAATGAATCACTATAAAGGAGCACCATGTTTTGTCAAGAAAATTCCAGGAGAACCTCACCCAGAAAACGGGGCTTCGCCTTGTGCCCGTCCATAAATGCCCCTTTCCCACAATCTTTCAGGTCAGGCTAAAACCGGAGACCCGCCGGGAAGGCAGGGGCCCCGAGAAGACCAGGGTTCCTTAAAAGGCTCCTTTTTCTTGACATATTGACTATCTATCTGATAAATTTGAATAGTTTAGCCAAATTCGCCCATCCCCAAAGGCCATCCGCCTTCATGCAAAACAGGGCTTTTCCCCAAAAAAACCTAATACAGAAAACCACAAGGACGGCGGCTGATGTGGACGTACAGAGAAAGACTCAACTATTACGAAAAGCTCAGGAGATCCCTTTATGAAATTCTCCGCGATACCCTGGAACTGAAACTTATGAAGATCTCCCTTATCGATTCTTTTTACAACTATCTGAAAAGCGGTGTAGAGTATAGCTTTCTCGATAAAAGCGAACTAAAGCCGAAAAGCAAAAAAATGGAGCAGGAATCAGAGCTTTTCAATACTTTTATCGTAATTTTCTGCGAAGGAATCGTCAGCCCCAGTTTGAAAAACTATATCCGGTTCTTTCCGGAAAACAAGATGATTAAAAAAAATGTGCAGTACCTTTCCAATTTCGTCCTTTACAAGAACTTCCACCACAACCTTCGATACTTCGATCGGCCGGTCTTCCTGGACTTTCTCGAAAGGCTGTTGGATATCGACTATGCCCTTTTGATCCAACAGGATCCAACAGTAAAGAAAAAAAACCGTTACGCCCTCACTCACTTCCACGTGAAGATAGACTGGCCCATAGCGGATGCTGCCGAGGATCTAGCCAAGGAACTCCGATACATCCAGAATAACCTCTATGAAAAGGGTGACAAGCTTGCACGGGCGCTTCAAAATAAGTTGTTCGAATATTACGGATGCCACCATAGTGTCGGGGGGAGGCGCACGGCCGGACTCATCGCCGCTCAACTCCTGAGAAAGCTGGATTTTATCGCCACCGTTTTTGTATCAAGCTCGGAATCCCGTTCGATGGTGAAGTATTCAGAGCGGGGCGTTTCAAAATTCTACCTGATACAATTGACGAACAAGCAGATCAATGCCCTGGCACAACGGGAATCCATGGATGTTGAAAAATTCAAAAACGCCTTCCTTTATCCGGCGGATGGCTATTACGTGGGTATATCGGAAGCCGTTTATGATCACACCAGTTACTCCAAACCCCCTGAAGACGGAAAACTCAGAAAACTGAAACCGGCATATAATTGGCTCAAGCTCAGGGACGAGTTTCTTCACCCGAGGGATTCCTATCTCAACTTGAGGCCCATCAATTTCAACTGGGTTTACAAAACCGAATAACCTTAATGCTTGCCGATCTTCTCGAAGATCTTCACGAGGAGCCACACGCCCAAGGTCCGATGCCATTTGATCATATAGACCGTTTCGTTATCGGCGAGCACCTTGTAATAGTCGCACTCCGGGCCGTACCACCGGTCAATCACTTCCTTGACGGTGATTCTTTTCTCATCCAGGAAAAAGTAAAGGGGACGTTCGTTCGCCTTGTACCCGGAATAGGCCATCACCTTGATCTTCTTTGGAAGGTCCTTATCAGACATGCGCGGCTCCTGCCTATGGCTCTCTCCACCAAGAGAAGGCGGGGAGTGTTGTCCTGAGAAAACCCACCCACTTGTAATAGTGGACCATCGCTCCGATTTAATCAAGACGTTTGGCAGGCAACCCGAATCTCCGGTGCATCCGCCCGTTCGGAGCTCTTTTCTTTCACTTGGGGGAGCCCTGTATCCTTGACCCGCTTAACAGGAGAGGGAGGATTGTGTTAGGGTGTTTCAAGTGTGACCTACCTTTCGATGTGGGCCCGGGGGATATGGTGAGGAGAGAAAACGAAATCCTCGCAAAAGTAAGGAACACCATTTCCCGGCACGGGATGCTGGAGGCCGGGGACCGTGTGATCGTTGGCGTTTCCGGGGGGGCCGATTCGGTCTGTCTCCTCGATATCCTGTGGCACCTCCGGGACGAATTCGAAATTGAACTGATCGTCGCCCATTTCGACCACGGGTTGCGGCCCCACGAAGACGAGGGAGAGACCCGGTTCGTTCGAAAACTGGCCTCTTCCATGAATCTTCCCTTTGAGACGGCCCGCTGGTTGAACAGGGCCAAGGGGCGGTCCACCTCCGAAGAAAAGGCCAGGGAAGCTCGATATCTGTATCTTGAGGAGGTGGCCAGAAAAAATAAGGCCCAGAAGATCGCCGTTGCTCACACCCTTGACGACCAGGCCGAAACCGTGCTGATGAGACTCTTGAGAGGAAGTGGGGCCACCGGGCTTTCAGGAATTCCTCCCTGCAGGGATGGCCGGATCGTAAGGCCTCTTTTGGAGACGGCCCGCAATGAAATCCTCGCGTACCTGGAAAGACGCGGCCTCTCCTATATGACGGACAGCTCCAACCTGGAGGCGAATTACCTCCGAAACCGGATCCGGCTCCAGGTGATGCCCTTACTGCGCAGGTTACAGCCGCGCCTGATCGAGCGCCTCGGAGAAACGGCCCAACTGCTACGGGAAGAAGATCAATTCATGGACTCCCTGGCAAGGGAATGGGTCGAGCGGGAGGGGATGCGGGAAGCGGAAAGGGAAGTTTCATTGCCGGTTTCCACCTTCAATTCCCTCTCCCCCGCCCTTAAAAGGCGGGTAACCAGGCTCATTACAGGGGAAGTGAAAGGGAATCTATTGAGGATCGGCCGGACACATGTACAGGCCGTTTGCCGCCTGGCCTCATCCCAGGCTCCCCAAGGGGCGGTTCATCTCCCCGGGGAGATGAGGGTCAAAAAGCGATACGACCGCCTGATTTTCACCACGGCCCGAGAAGAGGCACCTCCGTCCTTCCATATCACCATTCCCGGTCCCGGGATCTTCACCCTGCCTGAAATCCCTTTGACTTTTGACCTGGTCGAGATGGACAGGGAGGAAGCCCCGGCCTTTCCCTCCTCACGTGATACGGCCCTCCTGGATGCCTCCAGAATCCGATATCCGCTCGTAGTCAGGAATCCCAGGCCCGGCGACCGGTTCGTTCCCCTGGGGATGAAGGGACATCGAAAGATCAAAGACTTCTTCATTGACCTTAAGGTCCCCTCCACAGTCCGTTCCCGCACTCCACTCCTCTGCTGCGGAGATATTCCGGTATGGGTCTGCGGTTACAGGATCGACGACCGGTTCAAGATCACTCCACACACCCGAAGAATCCTGATGGTAACCATCCGGCACTGATCCGTCTTCCCGGTGGGTCCCCGGTTTGAGCCTGACCTGTCTGCCGTGCCTGCCTGTCCCGTTGGAACGGCAGATAGGCCCGGCACAGGCAGGCGCAGAAATTGGGCAAAAGGGGGCGTTTTTCAAAAGTCTCGGGAACGATAAGTAGGTTGAATTTAAAGGAAAAACTAAGAGGCGTGCGATATAGATCAGGCAGACCTATCCATTGGGGCGACCAAACCTTGGAAGTCCTCCCCTGGAATAAATACAGGCAGGATTGAACAGGGCAACCGCACAGAAGCCCGATTCGTCAGTCAACCGGCTTCCTGCTTATAATGAAATGTCCCTTCCTCGATCTTCATGAATCCCCGTTTCTGATGCGTGACCTTCGGGTTCTTGGATCCGAAAAACTCGAGCAAAAATCTATAGGCCTTTCTATGATCCATGTGCTGACCGCAGGTTTCGAAGGTCACGGCGGCGAAATTGAATTCGGGCCATGTATGAACGGCCAAGTGCGACTCCGCGATCGTGACCGTTCCGCTTACGCCCCAGGGCTTGAAAGTGTGGAAGGATTCGGCCACTACCGTCGCCCCCATCACTTCCGCCGCCTTGAGCATACCCTCCCTGATGCGATCGGCATCCAGGAGTTTGTCGTGGTCACAATCGTAAAGGTCAATGAGAACAAGGTCCAGCAAGGAATACAATGTTCCCACCCCCTTTCATGTAAGATTAGGTGTCGAAGTTCCCAACTCCTTTCTTTGCGGCCCCCGTATATTCGGTAGCCGTCCGGTTGTCCGGAAAAATTTCGCCCGGAAGCGAACGCGGGCGGAGTATAAGCCAATCTTCCTACAGGGTCAAGATGATATTGCGGGATCCTGGAAGATTTTCCGGATGGATTCTTGGTAAGGAGGTCTGATCACCCCAACCTCGGTTATGATCGCGGTCACATAGGCGGCCGGTGAGATATCAAAGGCCGGATTGAAGGCCCTGACTCCCATTGGCCCGATGTTCCTCTTCCCGATCCTGATGATCTCCTCAGGTGACCTAATCTCCACCGGAATCAAGTCCCCTGAAGCGATATCGGGATCAATGGTGGACAAGGGAGCGGCGACATAGAAGGGTATCCCATTTTCCTTCGCCAATACGGCAACCTGGTATGTGCCGATCTTGTTGGCCACGTCTCCGTTGGCGGCGATTCGGTCAGCCCCGGTGACCACCAGGTCGATTTTGTTTTGGCGCATCAGGGAGCCGGCTGCACTGTCGGCGATGACTGTGACGGGAATATCCTCTTCCATGAGTTCGAAGGCCGTGAGCCTGAGCCCTTGAAGCCACGGCCTGGTTTCATCGGCGATGACCTGGATGTTTTTCCCCGCCTCGTGGGCCGCCCGGATGACACCCAAAGCCGTTCCATACCCCCCCGTTGCAAGGGATCCCGCGTTGCAATGGGTCAGGATGGTGGCCCCTTCAGGGACCAAGGTCGCCCCGTTCTCACCGATTTTTCGATTGATCGCGATATCCTCGGCAAGAATTCTCTCTGATTCCTCCCTAAGAGCCTTCTTGATCTCATCCGGGGGCCGGGAGGTCATCCTGTCCACAAGGGCCGACATCCTTACGACGGCCCACTTCAGGTTGACCGCCGTGGGGCGGGCCTTGACCATACGGTCCGCTATCCGTACAAAGCGCCTCCGGAAGGAGCCGTAAGTTTTAGCCTCAATGGACGCAGCCCCCAAGGCCAAGCCCATGGCTGCCGCCACCCCGATAGCCGGGGCCCCCCGGATGACCATATTCTCGATGGCCCGAATCACGTCCCAGTATCTCCTGCACACGTACCATTGAACGCGTGAGGGCAACTTGCGTTGGTCGATCATCCTGATCGTGTCTTTATGCCACTCAATGGTAGGGATCATATCGTCTCCGAATAAAGCGCTAGTCGATCTTCACCCTCCACCCGTAAGGATCCTCCTTTTCTGCGTACTGGATCGCCATGATCTCATCATAAAGCCTCTGGGAGATTTCCCCCATTTTGCCGCCGGCCACCAGGTAGTCCTCTCCTTTGTATGTGATCTGGCCCACGGGTGAAATGACCGCGGCGGTTCCCGTTCCGAAGGCCTCCTTGAGACGTCCGCTCGTGGCGGCCTCTACCACCTCTTCAATGGCAAGGGAGCGCTCCGAGACCTTCATCCCCCAATCCCTGGCCATGTGGATCACGGAATCCCGGGTGATTCCAGGCAAAATGCTTCCCGTGAGGGGCGCCGTGATGACTTCATCGTCGATCACGAAAAACATATTCATGGTGCCCACCTCTTCCACGTACCGGTGGTGGGCGCCATCCAGCCAAAGCACCTGAGTGAATCCCTTCTCCTTGGCCTCTTCCGCAGCAAGGAGACTGGCGGCGTAATTCCCGGCCGTCTTGGATTCCCCCACGCCCCCGACGACCGCCCGAACATACCGGTCTTCCACGTAAATCTTGACCGGGTTCAGCCCTTCCTTGTAGTAAGCTCCCACGGGGCCGAGAATGATGTAAAAAAGGTAGTTATTGGAAGGACGAACCCCCAAGTGGGGTTCAGTGGCCAGCATGGTGGGCCGGATGTAAAGGGATGTCCCCCTGCTCCTGGGGACCCAGTCCCGATCCAACAGAACAAGGCGCTTCATCCCTTCCATCACCAGGTCCACATCCAGTTCCGGCATGCAGATCCGCCTCGCGGAGCGGTTCATCCGCTTGATATTCTCTTCGGGGCGAAACAGATACAATCCGCCGTCCCTCCCGCAATAGGCCTTGAGTCCTTCGAAGATCTCTTGGCCGTAATGAAGCGCCATGGCAGCGGGATCGATGGCCAGGTCCCGGTAGGGTTCAATGCGGGGATTGAACCAGCCCGCTCCCGCCTCGTAATCCATCAGGAACATGTGATCGGTAAAGATGTCACCAAAACCCAGTTTCGAATCGTCCTCGGGTTTGGGTTTCAATTGTTCTTTCCGTGCAGGGGTCACCTTGATCTCCATGACCTTTCTCCTTCCCGTCTTGGTTAGCGTTACGAATGCCTTGAACCCGGATTATGCAATTGCCAAGTTTGCCGAAGATGCAAGGCCGCAAGGCGCGAAGACGTACTTTTAGTACTTCAAGCGCCTTGCAACGCAGCAGATTCAGCAAAATCGGCAATCCCGTATGGTGACAAATTTTGAATAGATTCGATGTTTCCGGACCGCATCTTTTTAGTGAATGCAATCTGATTTGGAAGCACACCCAACAACCTATAATGACTAAAAAAATAACATCTTTCAAAATTTGTCATGCATAATCTGGGTTGATATCACAAGGACAAGAAGATGACAACCCGCGAATTTATTCCCCGTTCCTCCGGATTTCCTCCGGGAGACCCCGGCAACTTTTCGCCTTGCCCATCCCTATCCCGGCCTATTGGATCTCGGGAATGATGTTGCCTCCTGAGGGGAAGACCGCGACATCACATTGCGGCATCACGTCCGCCACGCGGTTTACGGCCTCTTGAAGGTTTGCGGCATACTCGTATTTCATCATCTCCACCTGTTCCTTGCTAAGGCCTTCGGTGACGTGGATGACCCGGAACCTTTCGGCCAATTCCTTAAAGTAAACCACCTGCATGATGTAGGAGATCCCGAACTGCCTGAGGTGTTCGGGGATATCCCCCGAGAGCAGTCTGCGGTGAAAATCACTTGCCGTCTCGTCGCTTCCCATTTCCCGGATCAAGGGCATGATGGGTCCGGCCTGTGTCTGGGGCGCGACCCAGATGATGGTGCCGCCCGACCGTGTACAGAAACCCGCCATCACGAGGGCCTTGGTGGATTGAACGCCGATCTCTAAGGGATAGGCCGAAATGACGGTGACATCCGCAAGCCTCGGGATAGACACCTTATAGAGGTTCTCCGCAAAGGCGGCGGCAGCCCTCTGTTCCTCCACCGGGTCCCCGGAAAAGGCCCTGAGGATCTCCTTCTTCTCATTCATGACCAGATCCACCTTGAAGACCATGGTGGAAAGCCGCCCCGCATCCACGATTTCCTCCCAGAAATAATTTTTTTCCAACAAGTTGACCCGGCAATTGTGGTGGCGCATCCAAACGAAATGGTGGTCCGCGATGGTCCGGTATGAACAGACCCCCGGCATGATAAGCTTGAACCCTCCCCCATACCCGGCGATGGGATGGGGCATGCATTCACCTACTCCCACAGCAAGATCCGCGGAGGCCACGTGGGGATTAATCTCAACGAGGGTTCCCCGGCGGGTCCTGCCGATGATGACGTTGTCCGGTGCGTGGGGATCATGGCAAAACAGTCTCCCTTCGAGACGGGAAAAGACCGCTTCCCCCACCTTGCTCTTCAGTTGTTCGAGATCGAGGAGGGGATGGGTTCCAAGGGCGCACACACCCCTGATCCGTTCGTCCGGCACACCGGCCCGATTCAACCGGTCCATGATTTCCGGCAGCACAAGGTGCGCGGGGGTGGGACGCTGAAGGTCGTCAAAGAGGAGCGTTACCTCCATCCCCGGCCCGGCCAAATCCTCGAGTCTGGGGGCCCCTACCGGGTGGTCCAAAGAACGCCTGACCTCCTGCAGGGGGTCTTCTACGCCTTTCACAGGGGGGCGATCCTCCCCGGAAATCAGGCTCCAGCCTTCTGGGAGCGTGAATTCGATCCTTTTCTCCCCATAGTTCACGAAAGACTTCCTGTTCATAAATCCTCCTCCTGCGTTTGGAAAGGGGTTGAATCCAAATTATAGGTGTTTGGCGATGAACACAACTCGATCAAACAGGCGCCCTCCCTCCGCCACATGCATAAGGTGTGGCTCAGGTCGGGCGGACAATCTATCACATATAACTTCTTTCTTGACAGCAGGCTTTTTCATAGGTGCTTGAACGCTTGCCCGCTGGCTGTTTGGCGGGCTTGCCCCCCGGAATTATGGCGGGAACGTTAGCTTAGTGTCCATTCATAAATGAAAAAATTTGTGCAAGGTCAAGGAAGGCGAAAATTTTAACCACAGGAATACATTGAAGTATTTTGAGGATTAAAATTTGTCCGCGCTGCGCTTGGACTCCCCACCCTTCGGGCGGGTCCCCGGTTTGAGCCTGACGCAGCTTGTCACGCCGTAGCCATAGCGAAGACGGAAGATTGCGGAAATTGGCCATTTATGGATGGACACTAGCTTAGATCAAAAGGGGCATGGGGATCTTTTCTTCGTTCCCGGTCTCACGGCCTGGTTATTTCAAGGGGTTAGTGACGGGGGATTCTTGCCCCCTCCGCCGATCTCCCGCTTTTACAAGCGGGAGCCGGGGCTTCCCCCATCCCTAACCCCTTGAAATAACGAAGGCCTCCCAACAGGTCACTTCAGAAAAGATCTCCATGCCCCTTCCCCCGGTGGTGCGGACATTCGTTTTCATATGAAATACTTGATTCAGAAAGGGCCTGGAAAAAGGCCCTTTGTCAGTCAGGTTCGAGAGAGTCCGTTACAGTTGAAATTCTCGAGTGCCAAGGATTAATGCTTTCAGTTTTTTTCTCCTCGGAAGAATGGTTTGAACAAAGGCCGATGGCCCCTTTTCTGAAGTGACCGGCGGGATTATCAGTGGGGGAAGCCGCAGCTCCCGCTCTTTTGGAGCGGGAGAATGCGGAGGGGGCCGGTGTCCCCCGCTGATAAGCCGCTGAAAACACCAGCCCGGGAGCCTCCGAACGAAAGAAAAGGCGCCATCGGCCCTTCAAAAGCTGGTATCGAATTGAAGTACTCACCAAATCAGATTGAAAGAATATCAGGGATCTTTCCCTAATTCCATGGTGTTATATCTTATATTCCGAGAGAGCCTTGAAAAACATGGAAATTTCAACTACCCCGCTTAGATTACCAAGCGGGACAGGCACCCATACATTGAAGTATTTCGAATATCCATTGGATTAGAATGAAGGGGCATGGGATCCTTCTCCGGTGGTGCGAGCGGCCTTTAATCTGTTGACCTCATGGGGAGTTATATTCCCTCAGAGCTACAAAAAAAACAGAGAAGATGGGGGAACGACCCTTGAATTCAAATACCCCGGGAGGCAGCGGAAAGCAAGGGCCCTGGATTGGGCAAAAGAGGATGTTTTTCACAAAGGTCTCGTAGCGAGGAGAACATCCAGAGCCTCTTTACTTGAAGCAGTTTACTCTGTGAATCAGCGGCCGAGGAGCCCGGGCAACCAGAGGACCAAATCGGGCCAGGCGATGATCATGGTCATGGCGGCTATTTCGCACAGGATGAAGGGTACCGCCGCATAACAGATTTCCTTGATGTTGATATCCGCCGGGGCTACCCCCTTCATGACGAAAAGCAGCATCCCAAAGGGGGGCGTAATGAATCCGGTCTCGAAATTGATAAGCATCAGGACACCGAACCAAACGGGGTCGAATCCCAGCATCTTAACGATGGGCATGAAGATGGGCATGCAGATCATCATGATGGAGATGGTCTCCATAAATGTCCCCATCACGAATATTATGACCTGCATCCCGATTAAAATCACCAGGGGCGGCACATGGAGCCCCTCCACCAGCCCAAGGAGCCCCTGGGTCGCTCCCGTATAGGCCAGAATGCTGCTGAAGGAGTTGGAGGCGGCGATGATCATGAACACCATGACCGAGATTTCCAGGGTCCCCATAATGGAGGCCTTGAGCATCCTCCAGGTCAATCTCCCGTAAACAAGAGTGACCAGGATCGTGGCCAGGGCCCCCGAAGCGGCCGCCTCCGTCGGAGTCGCCACCCCCAGCAACATGAGCCCCAGGACCATGAAGATGATGAATCCGAGCGGGATCACATACTTGACGGTTGCCGCAACCTTTTCGAAAAAGGACGCGGCCTCGACATCGTAACGGGGGGCCAGAGAGGGATTCAACCAGCACCGAATGATGATGTAAGAGGCGATCAGCCCTCCCAGGAGAAGCCCGGGGATGACACCGCCCACCAGAATCTTCCCCACCGATATATGCCCGATGCTCGCCAATACTACCGCAAGAGAGGATGGCGGAATGAGCATGGCCAATCCCCCGACCCCGATGATGGGGCCGACGGCCATGGAAGTCTTGTATCCCCTCCGCCGCATTTCAGGGAGCAGCACGGTTCCCAGCATCGCGGTGTTGGCCAGGGTCGAACCACTCAGGGCGGCGAAGAGCACGCCGGCGCCTGCGGCCAGCAGGCTTAAGCGCCCGGGAAGGCGGCCCAGCCACTTGTCGATGACATCTATTGTATTATTGGCGATGCCCGAGTGGAACATCAGTTCACCCATGAGGATGAACAGGGGAATCGGGGTCAGGGTGAAGGTGGAAAGTGAGGAGAAGATCTGGAGGGTAACCTGGTGGAGCCCCATGGGGCCCATGAAAATCAGGATCCCCAGTATATCGATCATCAGGAAGCCGAAGGCGATTGGGAACCCGGTGGCGAGCAGGATTATCAGCCCCAGGATGAAGAAGCTTAGAACGGCCCACCACTCCATGATCACCCTCTCCTTTCCTCTGGTACTCCTTCCACTCCGCCCGGGCCCGGCGTTTCCGATCGCCCCCTGGTGCCTCTATCCGTCTCCGCCCGACGAAAAGAAGCAACGAGATTTCTCGCGAACTGGAGGCCCAGGGTAAGGAACCCGATGGGAATGATCACCAGAACGAGGTACTTAGGCACGTCCACGGCCTTTACATCCGTCACACCCCGTTGAAACTGGTTCCAGGTCACGACCAGGCTGTACCAGAAGAGCACCGAGCATACGCCCACACCCATGAAACCGTGCAAGATGTTGAAAACCCTTTTCGCCGGAGGTTTGAGCCGGGACGTGATGATGTCCATGGAGACGTGCTTGCCGCGCTTCAGAACCCAGGCCGATCCCAGGAAACACAGCCATAGAAGCGAGTACTCGTTGAACTGAACAGTCCAGAGGGGACTTCGGATTCCAACCAGGCGTGCGAAGATGCTGTAGCCGATCGAGAAGGCGAGAAAAAGGAGGAGAAGACCGGCCATGACCGCCATTGTCGCCAAAATCCTATCCAGGATTTTTCCAACCAAACCTTCTCCTCCTTCCCGAATGATTCGTTTTTCGATTACTTGGAAACCATTTCTCTCAGTTTGGGCCCGTTTTCCGGAGACTTCTTGATGACGACATTCCACAGAGCGGAGTAAGCTGCATCAGAAAATTTCTTCGCCTCTGTGGGGGGCAAGTTAATGAATTGTATTCCGAGTTTCCTATAGGCCTCGAATTTTTTCTTCATGAGGGCCTGGGCGCGGTCAATGGTATAATGCTCGGCCTGCTCTTCCGTTTCGATCAACAACTTTTGAAGATGTTGAGGGATCTGATCCCACTTCTTCTTGTTGATGAGCACAACGTTGGCGCCGGTGTAAAAGGGTACGTTGATGATATACTTTGTGACCTCCTGCCATCCCCAGTCGTCGATCAAACCTGCAATCCATACAAAACCGTCGACCACTCCGCGTTCCAGGGCAGTGTAAACGTCGGGCGGCGGGATGACCAAGGGCTGTGCTCCGAGGGATTTCAAGAAATTGATATGGGTCGGTGAGCAACGAATCTTCAGTCCGGTAAGATCAGCGCTTTTGACGGATTTGGTGAGGTAGACCATGAAGGGAAGACCGTTGCCCATCCTGCCGAGGTAAACACAATTGACCTTTTCCCTGTGGATTTTATCGAGAAAGTCATTGACTCCCCTGGCCCGCTCTTCCCATGGCCGGATCTTTGTAAGGCTGAGGGCGTTTGCCTCCGGTACGGCCGAAACGTAATATCCGTCGGTGGTGAACACCATGTCCACCAGTCCGTTGCGGGCGGCCTCCACCTGTTCACGGTTGGGAATTACTTCTGGTCCGCCTGCATACTTGATCTCAAGTTGTCCGGGATATTGCTTCTTGACGTTTTGATTCACCATTTCAATAAATTTCAAAAAATTCTGAACCTCGTAAACGGTCTTGGGCCATGCGGACACCGCCTTGATCGTCACCTTTTTCGGGGCCGCGATACTCACGGATGCCATCGATACCACCAAAATCAGCGCCATACACACCCATAGGAATCGCCTGAATAAACGCTTTCTGTCCATGTCTCCTCCTTTCAAACTTGTTTATTATAAAACAAAACCTCACCGCGGTAATGCTCCCGCGGTCTTCCCGTCTCCCCTGAAACCACAAAAAGATCCGGTCCGAATACTCCCATACATCAGGCCGGACCCAGCCCTCCTTCAACAAGTCTGTTTTTCTGAACGTCGCCTGAGTTCTTCCCAGGCCCGGTCCGTCTCATGCTGGATGGCCCGGAGTTCTTCTGCTCCCAGGTGCTTGAAGCGGCCCTGGAGGCCCAGGTAGGTCTCGACGGGGAGCCCTCTGGACTGGTAGTTGAGGGTATAGTGGATTCCATCCAGGATCTCATAAAGGGGAAACACGTTTGTTTCCACTGCGGCGCGGGCCACGCGGGGAGAGAGATGCTCGGCCGTTTTCCACCCCGTCGGGCAAGGTGAGAGTAGGTGGATAAACCTCGTGCCACGGATCTCCCTGGCCTTTTGCACCTTCGCTGCGAGATCCTCAGGGAAACCGATGGAGGCAGTCGCAGCATAGGGTATGCGGTGGGCGGCCATGATCTCCATGATCTGCTTCTTCCTCCGGGTATTCCCTCTGGGTGATGTCCCGGTCCAGGCGAACCGGGGGGTGGCCGAGCTTACCTGAATGCCCGTGTTCATGTAAGCCTCGTTGTCCAAGCACACATAGATGAAGTTCTCGTTTCGATCCGCGGCTCCGGAGAGGGACTGGAGCCCGATATCAAAGGTGCCGCCATCCCCCGCAAAGGCAAGCACGGGGATGTCTCCCCGACCCTGGATCTCCAGGGCCCTGGAAATGCCCGCCGCCGTTGGGGCCGCAATCTCAAAGGCCGAATGGAACATGGGCACGTCCAGCGTGGCATAAGGAAAGGGCCCGGAAATCACGGCGCTGCAGGAAGGGACTACCACCACGACCGCCGGTCGGCCCAGGGCCCGGAGTACCATACGCATACCCATGGCCACACCGCACCCCGGACAGGCCGAATGACCGGACCGCATGACCTCTTCCGGACGCATGATTTCTTGCGCTTCCATTACTCCCCCTCCGCCATCCAGATCGGCCCGTCCGTGGCCTCCTTCCGCTCCAGGGCATCCATGACCACCCGCTCGATCAATTCCGGGTCCACGTTGGAACCTCCTATCCCTGCCACGTATCCCTGGACCTGATGAGGAAACGGGCTGTTAATAAGCGCCGCCTTCAACTCGGAGCAAAAGATCCCTTCCCGCCCAAGGGAGATATTCCTCTCTATCACAGCTATCCGCGAAACCCGGTCGAGAACGTCTCTCAAAACCCGGGCAGGAAAGGGTCTGAAGACCCGGATTTTCAGGAGACCGATCCTATAGCCTTTCTCCCTGAGGCGTGCCAGGGCAACCCGGGCCGTTGAAGTGACGGTCGCCGTTGTGACCAGCACCAGGTCGGCGCCATCGATTCCCTCCGCCTCGATAAGGCCGTAACCCCGCCCGAAGACCTCGACGAATTCCCGGTCAACCTCCTCAACAACCTCCAGGGCATACTCCATGGCTTCCTGGCCAAGGCGGCGGTATTCCATGAACTGTTTCTGGGTGACCGTCGGGACCGCGTATCCGGGCTTGTCCGGGTCAAAACGCCTGGGGATGTCCACGGGGGGCAGGAAGCGGTCAACGAGTCCTTGCTCCGGCACCTCCACAGGCTCCATGAAATGGGAAATGAAATGCCCCTCGATCACCACCATACATGGAAGAAGAACTTTTTCAGCAATCCGGAAGGCCTGGATGACCGAGTCAAGGGCCTCCTGATTATTCTCGCAGTAGATCTGTATCCAGCCGGTGTCCCTCTGGGCGAGGCTGTCGGTCTGATCGCTCCAAAAGGCCCATGGACCGGCAAGGGTTCTGTTCACGTTGACCATCACCACCGGGGCCCTGCACCCAGAGGCGAAATGGAGCATCTCGTGCATCAGGGCCAGCCCCTGGGAGGAAGTGGCCGTAAAGGTCCGGACGCCCGCAAGGGAGGCTGCCAAACAGGCCGCCATTGCGGAGTGCTCGGATTCGGTTCGCATCATGACTCCCCCTAATTCCCCTGTTGCCTCCCATTCTGAAAGCCTCTCGTAGATCGGCGTCTGAGGGGTAATGGGATAGGCGGCCACCATCTGGGTCCGGCAGAGACGGACAGCCTCAGCAACTGCATGGTTTCCGGTCTGAAATTTCCTCATTTCGCCTCATCCATACTCATTACTCCCCCGGGGCACACGTCGACACAAACAGCACAACCCTTACAGTAGTCGGGGTCACACGTATACACGAAACGGTCCTCTCCGGGGGGTAGAATCGAAAGTTCCGGACAATAGAGAAAACACCGGTCACAGCTCGTGCATGTCCCGCAAAAAAAGCAACGGCCGGCAAGTTCCTTTGAATCGCTCCGACTCAGGGATTGATTGATTTCCCGGAAATTTCCAAGGCGATCTCCGGGGGAAAGCCGGGGGAGGTCGGCCCTCGGATGGGAATCGAGAAAGATCGGATCCATGCCATCGAAACGTACAACCATTTCCGGGTGCCAGCCCGGACGTTCATGAAACAGGGCATGGATGGAAAAAGAATTCCCCGATCCCAAAAGAACTCGGGCTTCGGCCTCCTCGAAGGATCGGCCGAGTACGGTCTGATGTATGGAAAGGGCCGCCCGCTTTCCCGCGGCGATTGCCCCTACCACGGACCCGGGGTAGTTCACTAAGTCACCCCCGGCATAGATCCCGCGAATGGAGGTTTGAAGGCTCTCTGCCTCGACCTTGGGTCCCCCTCTGGAATCCTTATCCAATGATACCTGTCCTTCAAGGATCGAGAGATCCGGTGCGCGGCCCACGGCCAGGAGAACAAGGTCCGCTTGCAGGACCATAGCCGTTGCATTGTCGTAAGCGGGACGGAAGGCCCCTTCGGCGTCAAGGACCGACAGGCACTTGATGAACTCGATTCCAGTCACCCGGTTCGCGCGGCCCGAAAAGGTCCTTGGTCCCCACCCGTTATGGAATACGACTCCCTCCTCCAGGGCGTCGAGGCACTCTCTTTCGTCCGCGGGCATCTCGTGTCTCTGCTCCAGACATACGAGATCGACCCTTCGGGCGCCGAGCCTCAGGGCCGTCAGGGCCGCGTCTATGGCAACGTTTCCGCCTCCAATGACCACCACCCTGCCTTCGATTTGCCTAGGCTCCTGTTGCACCTCCTTCAAGAAATTGACTGCGTAGTGAACTCCCTCCAGTTCCTCCCCTGTAATTCCCAGGTGCAGATCCCTCTGGGCGCCCAGGGCCAGGAATACGGCCTCGTGGTTATTACAGAGTTTTTCCAGCAGGAGGCGGTCCAGGCGGGTCCCGGTCCTTACCTGAATATCCAGAGAAAGAATCCGCTCCAGATCCTTCTCCAGGGCCTCCAAGGGAAGCCGGTAGCGGGGGATTCCCCACCGGAGAAGCCCTCCCAGGGATTCCTCCGCTTCCACCAGGGTAACGGGATGACCCATCCGGGCCAGATGGTAAGCAGCAGAGAGTCCGGCAGGGCCGGAACCCACGACGGCTACCGGAAGATCTCTCCCCGCATCCGTAAGGGGGACAGGCCGGGCCGTTCCCCAATCCGATGCGGCCCTTTCCAGGGCCCGAATATGGACCGCCCCGTCCCACTCTCCCCGGTTGCACTCCCCTTCACAGGGATGGTAGCAGACCCGGCCGCAGGTGCCGGGCAGGGGGTTCTCTTCGAGAAAGGCGGCCAGGGCGCCGTCAAAATCCCCAAGAGAGGCCCTGTAAAGGGCCGCGGGAATGTTGTTCCCCGCAGGACAGGCCACCCGGCAGGGAGAAGCCTTCTCTTCGTGCCGGGGCCTGCGGATTCCCCAGGTTCCCGTCTTGTTGACCTTGGAACTGTGGCGGGATATGGGGATGATCAACTCGGGATCCACGCATCGCCTCAAGGTCATCTCATGCCTCCGGTTCGAAGATTTCGAGTTTCTCGTATCCCTGCTCAAGGGCTGCCAGATTCATCTCCCTTTTGGCCGGGACCATTTCCTCCACCGCCCTGATCACGTGTTCCAGAGGAAGCTCGTCGTTGAAACGGCAATAGGCCCCCAGTACCGTGGTGTTGATCACATGCCCCAGTCCGACCTCCTCGGCGATCCCGGTGGCATCGATGAGTCCCAGGCGAAATCCAACAAGACCGGGAATAGCCGCTTCCGTTCGGGGTGTATTGATGAGGATCCCGGACCCAGAGCCCGCGACGGAGGAAAGATCCTCGGCGTCTAGGAGACTTTGATCGAAATAGAGGAGTTCGTCAGGGTTCTTGATGTCACATTTCAGTAAGATGGGATCCCGATCCACCCTGAGAAAACTCACAACGGGCGCCCCTCGTCGCTCGCCGCCGAAAAGGGAATAGCACTGGGGGTACATCCCGGCCTTAAAAAAAGCCATGCCGAGCATCTGAGAGGCCATGACGACACCTTGACCTCCCCGTCCGTGCAGCTTGATCTCCTTCATTCTCCAGCGACCTCGTTACGCGCTTGGGCCCCATCCCCTATAACGCTTAAAAAGACCTTTTTTCACCTTATCATGGAATACTGTACCCCAGTAAAATACCTAAAAACTTTCTTCACAAACGTTTCCAGGCTCCCTTTCCATCTCTTACCGCACGGCCTGCAGACAAACCGTGTCATAGGCCTTGATGACGGAAATGTTCCAGGCCGCCGATAACGACCCGTTTGAGTCCCTCGCCTTCTCTCTTCCCTTACCGCTATCTCCCGTTCTTCCCCGGAGGCACCCCTACCCTTCCTCGGTTCTCTATAAAGGCGTGTTCCTGGATACTCCTCTTGGCAAATTCCAGGTGCCTTCGCACCGCGGTGCCGATCCGCTTTTCGTCCCGTTTCTTAAGACACTCCAGGATGCCCTTGTGTCCTTCAATGGCCGCAAGAGCCGTCTCGGCCAGGTAGAGGCTCTCGATCCGGTAACGCAGCATGTGGCGGCGTAACTGCTCGCACAGTTCCATCAAGCGTTCGCTGCCGCTCGCCCGGACCAGGATCTCGTGGAATTCCGCATCCCGTTCCACGAAGGCCTTTGGGTTGCCCTCTTTCACCTCCCTTTCAGCCTCTTCGATGTTCTTCTCCAACGCTCGAATATTTTTGGAGGTAATTCTTTTGATGGCCCAGCGGGCAGCAAGGGTCTCGTTTACGGCCCTAATTTCACAGATCTCCTCGACCTCGTCCCAACTGAGCTGCTTCACCCTGTATCCCACGCGGGGAATAGCCACAAGGAGGCCTTCCCTTTCCAGCAGGTGAAGGGCCTCCCTCACAGGGGTCCTCGAGGTCTTGATCTGTTTTGCAAGGCGCGTCTCTATCAACCGGGCGCCGGGTGCAATGTTGCCGTTAAGGATCTCGTCCCGAATGACCCGGTATACCTTTTCACGGATAGATACAGGGTTTTGGATCGAGATTTTCAGTGTGTTTTCCAAGACCAGGGTATAGCCTTTCTTTGAGATATAGGTTTCGGGGGGTTAAAGACCTTGAGCAGCCTTCCTGATGGAATCGGATTATTCCAAAGAAAGGCAATTATGTATACTGTACCCCAATTTACAGAACCCTCTCAACACCTGTCAAGGGAAAAAACAGGCGCCTCAAACAAGATTTTTTGAGACTTTTGGTCAAAACAGGGTATGCCGCTTAAAGCAGGGGACGTTATTTCAGTCAATTTTTTGACGCATATCAAAAAACCGTGTGTCCCACGAAGATCGAAATTTCCAGGACCCCTTTCTCAGGGCACCGTGAAACAGGTGCGGCAAAATTCACCCTTTCTTAAAAAACCGGCACATTTTCTGCAATTAGTTTTTTTTGTCTCCGTCTATAAATTCAGGCAATTTTACTGAAGGCCGATCCTTCGGCCTGTCAGGATGAAAACCGGGAAAGGCCCATTTTCCAAAACTCGAGACATGAAACGTCCACTGTTTGACATAGGAATCGATTTCAGGAAGATCTATGATCAGTTCGCTGACCCGGTCTTCCTCGTCGATTCGGATTCGGGGCGGATCCTTGACTGCAACAGCGAAGCGCTGATTCGATACGGATACTCCCGTGACGAATTCCTCCGGATGACACCCTTAGATCTCCATCCTCCGGAAGAAAGGGAGAGAGCGCTCAGAAACCTCCGGGAATCCCGACATACGGGTCCTCATCTCTATCATCACCTCACCAAGGACGGCCGCCGCATTCCTGTGGAAGTCAACACGAGTTTTATCCACCTGGAAGGCAAATCCACGATTCAGGTCAGCATCATCAGGGATATCTCCGAGAGGCAGGAGAACGCCGAGCGGCTCCGGCAAAGTGAGATTCGGTTCAGGCAACTCTTCGAGCAGTGCAACGACGGCGTGATCATTCACCGGGCGGGACAAATCCTGGAAGTAAATCACCGAACCTGCGAGATGCTGGGTTACACCAAGCAGGAACTCCTCTCGATGAGCATCCCTGAGCTTCACGCAAAAGAAAACCGCATTGAATCCCGTCAAAGGCTCATTTCCATCCAGTCCGGGGCCCCGATGGTCTTCGAGACCCAGTGGCTGCGGAAGGACGGGACACCGGTTGATCTGGAAATCAGCTCCCGTGTCATTGTGCCTGAAAAGCAGATCGTTCAAGGTATTGTGAGGGACATAACCGAACGCAAGCGTGTGGAAGAGGCCCTCAGGAGCAGCGAAGAGCGCTACCGAATCCTCGCTGAAAACGTGGCCGACGGGGTCGCTGTCCTGGTCAATGACAGGTTCACTTACGTAAACGACGCCATGGTGGAGATCTTCGGATACGAAAAAGAATATCTCCTTTCCATGGATCCGGTCCACCTGATACGGGAAGAATACAGGAAAGAATTCGAGGGCGCTCTTTTCGCGGTGGGCAAGGAGACCCATGTTCCGCCGTTTCAGTCTCCCGCAATTCGTGTCGATGGGACGGAGATCTGGACTGAGCAGCATCTGAACCGGATCGTCTGGGAAGGTCGGCCGGCTGTTCTTGCCACTATCCGTGACGTTACGGAAACAAGACAGCGGGAATTGGAGATGATCCAGGAAACAGAGTTCCTGCGCAAGGAAAACGCCAGACTCCGAAACGGGTTCAAGGACCGCTTCAGGTTCGGTGACATCATCGGCAAGAGCCCCGCCATGCAGGAGGTCTATGAACTTATTCTCAAATGCTCGGTTTCAGACGTCAATGTAGTGATCTACGGGGAATCCGGCACCGGTAAAGAACTCGTGGCCCGAACCATACACCGGATGAGCGAGGCCCGGGAGAAGCCCTTCGTGCCTGTAAACTGCGGGGCCATCCCTGAATCCCTGTTCGAAAGCGAGTTCTTCGGGCACCGGAAAGGTGCCTTCACAGGGGCTGTGGCCGACAAGCACGGGTACTTCGACCTGGCCCAGGGAGGCACCCTTTTTCTGGACGAGATCGGGGAACTGCCCCTTGCCATGCAGGCCAAACTTCTCCGGGCCATCGACGGCGGAGGATACATGCCAGTTGGAGGCAACCAATTCAAAGAGGCGCGCTTCCGTATACTGGCGGCCACCAACCGTGACCTGTATGAATACGTCCTAAAGGGTCTGATGAGGGAAGACTTCTTTTACCGGATCCATATCATCCCCATCCACCTCCCCCCCCTCAGGGAGAGGAAGGAGGACATTCCTATTCTTGTGGAACATTTCATTCAGTCGAGCGGATATAAGGGAAGTTCTTTCCCTATTCCGGCAAAGATTATGGATGCCCTTTGCAACTACGACTGGCCGGGAAACGTGAGAGAGCTTCAGAACGTTCTCAACCGCTACCTCACGGTCAGACGACTGGACCTTACCGGAAAACGCCCGTCTCCCTCTCCTTCCAAATCTCAAGGCGGGGCCCATGGTTCTCCGACCTACCCCCGGAATCTCCGTCGGGCCCTGGATCTCTTTGAGAAGTCGTGTATTGAGCGGGCCTTGGAGAAAAACCGGTGGCACCGGGGAAAGACCGCAGCAGAGCTGGGTATTCCCCCAAGGACTTTGCACAGGAAGATGAAAAAATTCAGGCTGATATCGTCTTAATCCCGGCCACTTTTGACCGATCGTCAATTTCCCCTTTTATTTCCAAAAGTTATACAATTCACCCCTGCTCAATCCGGTCAAAACCGGCCGAAATCAAGGACTTGATTTAACTGTCGCCCGATATCCCTTCTTAAATATTTATCCTATAAATTCAGTGCATTATCCGCTTTTCCATCGACCTGGCATACCTATTGCCTTTATGAATGGAGAAACGGGAACGCTTTTAAATTTCAAGAGGTGAAAGGGATATGGATATCCTGATCGTGGAAGATGATGCCTGGACCGCTTCCGCCCTGAAATCCAACATGGAAAAGTGGAACCATCACGTGGAGGCCATCAATACCTGCAAGGAGGCCCTGAACCGTGCGGAAGAGAAAAGATTCGATCTTGCAATCCTCGACATCTTTCTGCCGGACGGCAAGGGACATCAACTGATCCCCCACCTCAAGGCCCTGAATCATGATATTGGAATCGTCACCATGACCGGGTCCAATTCAAGGGAACTTGAACTGGAGGTCAGGCAGGAGGGCATTTCTTTTTACCTCATCAAACCCTTGAGCCTGAAAGACCTGAAGAGGATCGTCGACCATATGAACAACAGGTTGAAAAAAGAGCCGAAAACTCCCTCCTTCATCTCATCCGTGAACAATGGCAACATATTCAATGATAGCGAGAATGAAAGGGGGTGAATATCATGCTCGAAATTGACAAGGTTCTTTTCAAGGATGTCGTTACTTAGTGCCCATCCACAAATGTATTTTGGGCACTTGCAAGTTTCCAATCCAGAAAAGAGCTGTTTTTCACGAGATCAAGGAACCTTGGGACCCAACCGAAGGGTGAAGAGTCCAAGCGAAACGCGGACAAAAGGAGCCATTTATGGATGGAAACTACTTGAAATGGCAGCGTAGCGGGGAAAGAACCCAAGTACGAAAAAAAGGAGGAAATCATGAGAATAAAAATGTTTGTTTTTTCCCTTTTTTTGGTCATTGGAACTGGTTTTTCAGGAAGCGCCATGGCCGAAACCAAGGCCACGGCGGATGAGTGTGTTGCAAAGTGCAAAGAGGGGGCACAAATGGTTAACCAGCTTGGACTGGATGCAACCCTTGTAAAAATAAATGAGAGACACGGCCCTTTTGTCTGGAAAGACACCTATATTTTTGCAATCGATATCGATAAGGGAACCGTCATTGCTCATCCCATTAAGCCAAAGTTGATTGGCAAAAAGCTCGTGGGCATCAAAGATGTTAATGGTAAAATGTTTTTTGCGGAATTCCTGAAGATCGCCAAATCGAGTGGTGAGGGATGGGTAAGCTATATGTGGCCGAAACCGGGAGAAAAGAAGCCTTCCCCGAAAAAAACGTATGTATACAGAGTTCCCGGATTATCAGTGGCCCTGTTGGCGGGAATATATGAATAGGCCTACAGGGCGGACGGTCCGGCACGTAACCCCGCGGGCCCGCCGCCCTTTTCATATTCGCTTCCTGGAGGCTGAAAATGTTTAATATCAGTCGGTTTAACAAATTTACCATTAGATCCAGAGTGTTTCTTCTTCCCTTTCTGGGGATTCTCGGAATCGTATTCCTGGCGGGTACGAATTGGTACCTAAACCAATCCATCAGGCAGGCCCATCAGATCGGTTCGGACAGTAGAGAGGCGATGAACAAAGTGCTCAGACTTATGAATATTGAAGAGGAATTCATCGCCTTCCATGACAGCGCCTTGCTTAAACAACACAAGAAAGAGCAGGAAGTACTGAGAAGGAACCTCGAGTCCCTCCGGAAGGTGGTAAAAGACATAAACGGAAAGGCCTTTCTTGAAAACATTGAAAAAGCATCAAGGTCCCATGATAGCTTCTTCAGAGAATTGACCGTTAATATCAATCAAATCGACGGGGGCCAGCTCTCCCTATTGAAAAACGTCCAAAAGGTAAATCAAACCCTTGAATCCGTAATAGATTCGATAGATACAGAGGCAGCCGAACTTGTCATGGAAGGAGATACCATTGACGAAAACAAAAGTTCTCTCCGAAAGGAACTAAACGACTTCCGCATGTTGGTTGATGAAGATGCCCTAAATATCCAGAATCTGTTTTTGTTCAGGGATGTCGAAAAATTCAAGAAACGCAACGGCGAGCTTTCAAAAAAAATGAAGCTCGCCCAAGAAAATATCGAAACACTCCTTGAGAATATAAAATCAGATGAATTCCTTGAAAAATGGCGTTTCGCAAAAACAGGAGCGGAAAAAATCGGCAAAGATATAAATCTGTTATTCCTAGAATGGGGCAAAAATCAGCGAATCACGCCTGAACTGAAAAGGACTGGGGACGAAATCGCGGAATTGGCGGCAAAGATTGCCGAAACCGCAAAAGATAGAATTACACGGACCAACAAGTTAAGCAATAAGGCCTCCTTGATGTCGGTATTTGGAGGCATTCTTTTTCTTCTCATACCAGGCTATTTTATTACCAAGTCGATTAACCGATCCCTGAAATTGCAAATCGGAATGCTTTCAGAAGGAGCTGAACAAGTAGCCTCCGCCTCCGAGCAGATTTCAACCGCCAGCCAATCCCTTGCAGAAGGTGCATCAGAGCAAGCAGCCTCCATCGAGGAAACCTCCTCTTCACTGGAAGAAATGTCCTCAATGACGAAGCAGAATGCCGAGAACGCCAAAGAAGCCGACGACCTCATGAAGGAGACCAATAGAGTGGTGGGTACCGCTACCCGATCCATGGAAGAACTCACCGATTCAATGGAAGAGATTTCCAAAGCCAGTGGAGAGACACAAAAGATCATCAAAACCATCGACGAGATCGCTTTCCAGACCAATCTCCTAGCCCTGAATGCGGCGGTTGAGGCAGCGAGGGCTGGAGAAGCGGGGGCCGGATTCGCCGTGGTGGCCGACGAGGTGCGGAACCTGGCCATGCGTGCGGCCGAGGCGGCCCGGAATACGGCCGGGTTGATTGAAGGGACCGTCAAGAAGATCAAACAAGGTTCTGAAATCGTCACCCATACCAATTCCGCATTCGGGGAGGTCGCCGGAAATGCATCCAAGGTGGGAGAGCTTGTTGCAGAGATAGCTGCAGCATCAACGGAACAGGCCCGAGGGATCGAACAGGTCAATAAGGCTGTCGCCGAGATGGATAGGGTAGTTCAACAAACGGCAGGCAATGCGGAAGAATCTGCTTCAGCCTCTGAGGAGATGAACGCTCAGGCCGAACAGATGAAATCAATAGTCGATGATCTCATTGCCCTTGTGGGAGGAGGTGGTAATTCCTCAAAAGAGAGGAAGCTGGCAACACAGGAGGCATCCTTTCTCCCATTAAAAAATGCCGCCGGCCTTGAAAAACGAAAGGTTACCCACCTGAAGGAAGAAAAAAAATCTCCGAAACAGATCATCCCTATGGATGATGATGGATTTCAAAACTTCTAAAAGATTGTTGTATCCCCACACAAGCCGTGGGCCATATTCCTTGGGGCTTGGGAAAACCAGGGAATGAAGGGCTACATCACGTCCTTGTCGCTCTCCCTTACGGCCCGATCAATCTCCGCCTGGAGTTGGGGCGGGAGCCCTGGGATGTCTACGTTCAAAAAGCCCCGAACGATCGTGGCCGTAGCCTCTTCTTCGCTCAGGCCCCGGCTCATGAGATAATGGATCTCCTCTTGGGCGATCTTCCCCACGGCCGCCTCGTGCGACATCTCCACCCCGTCGGCGTGCCCTTCCAGTTCAGGGATAGCGTGGATCATGCCTCCGTTCAGCAGCAGCCCTTTGCATTCCAAGTGGGCCTTGATCCCGGGCACCTCGCCGATTAGATGGCCCCGGTTTATGATGTTGCCACCGTTGCTGATGGTTCGTGCCACGATCTCCGCCCGGTCCCCTTCTTCCCTGAGGTAAATTCGGCCCCCAAGATCGATCTCGCAACCGGGGTTCCCGACTATGATGCTGTAGAACCTGGCCACCGCATTTTTCCCTACCAGGTAAGTGGTGGGATACATCTGAACGGACTTAACGGGTTTCATAGAGATGTAGTTGCTCAGGAAAAGTCCGCCCTCCTCCACCCTCGCAACCGACCGGGGTCTTACCACCATGTCCTCCGCCCAGTTGTGTATCATGGTGAAGGTCATCCTGGCATTCTTCTTGACATAGAACTCCGATACGCCTACATGGAGGCCCCGCTTCATGTGGGGAGAGGTGGCGCACCCCGTGATCACGTGAAGCTCGGAACCCTCTTCGGCCACGATAATGTTATGCACATTCTGCTGGAGGCCCTCTTTGTCCAGATACAGGCATGTCTGTATGGGATAGACGGACCTGCTTCCAGGAAGGGCGCGGATGAGATACCCGTCGTGGAGTTCCAGTTCGGCCGCCGCGGTGAACTTGTCCGTTTCCACGTCCGCAAGTTTCCAGTAATACTTGTCCACCCAGTCGTAAGTTTCCAGGGCCTTGCGGATAGGGATCACCTCGATTCCGTCCCGGGGGGCATGGCAGTGAATCACCGTGGTATCCTTCTGGAAAAAGGTCCCGCTCCGCTCACGCTTGGTGACGTCCAGTCCGGACATGATGAGTTGTTTCTGCTCCTCCTCGGGGAGGGCGCAAAGGTCTTCATCGGCCAGATAAGAATGGGGTACCGGGGCCGCATCAAATTCCTCGAGATCCACGTCGGACCCGATGGCCGGCTTTTTATTCACAGCCTTGAGGGCCTTCTCCTTTAGTTCGTCCCTGTTATACATCTCACGCACTCCTTGTATCCCGATTGCGCCACACAACTCAGGATCTCCCTGGGATTGCTGACGCAACTGAGCATCCCGTCGTAAAGCACCTGGCCCTTATCCGCGGTCACATAATCCAGGATGTATCCCGTGTGGGTGATGATCAAACCCATCTTGGTCCGTTCCATCCTCTTCTGCATCTTGGACTTGGTGTGGTTCACGGACAGATCTTTCTGTAGTAATTCCGCGATTGTTTTGCCCACAAGGGAGATGTTTTCCATGTCCACGCCGGATTCAGGTTCATCGAAAAGCATCAGGTCCGGATCCTGGGCCATGAGCTGCAGCAGTTCCGAACGCTTGATCTCTCCACCCGAAAAACCGGCATTCACGTCCCGATCGAGAAATTCGGTGAAATTAACCCGGGCCGCAAGGGCCTCCTCATCCACTTCGCCCCTGGCGCATATCTTGACCATCTGGCGCGTCTTCAAGCCGTTTATGGTCGGAGGGCGCTGATAGGACATGCCGATCCCAAGCTGGGCCCGTTCGTGGACGGGCATATAGGTAATGTCTTCTCCTTTGAAAAGAATCCTTCCGGAAAGCACCTGATACTGGGGGTACCCCATGATGGTCATCAGGAGGGATGTCTTTCCGGAACCGTTGGGACCAAAGAGGACATGGGTCTCACCCGGCTGAATCTCCAGATGAATGTCTTTCAACAGGATCCGGTCCCCCAGTTTCACCTTCAAGTCTTCAATGAGAAGCATCCCTTTAACCTCCTTCCGGGTATTGAGGATTCGAGAGACGGATTTCATCATCCCGCCCGACCCCGCCACCCTCACTCGTCGCGTCTTCAGACCAGATAGGCCTCCCACTGCCTGGCCGTTTCAGCGATATAGCCTCCAGGCACATCTTTCATGATCCGGTTGTGCCCGGGCAGAAGTATTTCCACCTCCAGATCTGCAAGCCGCAACAGGGAGTTCTTCAAGGCGGCGGCATCGGCACCATGGAGGTCAAACCGACCAATGGCGAAATCGGCATAAACGGTATCCCCGGGGATGAGGATTTTATCCTTGGGTTCATAGAGGGCGATTGATCCTGCGGAATGCCCCGGGACATGGAGGACTTCCCAGGTCATGCCTCCGAGATCAAGCTGGTCTCCTTCCTTGAGCATCCTGTCCACCTTAAAGGTAAAATCCCCCGGCTTCAAATTGTACTGGGCCACAACCATCGCTTTGAACATATCCATACCGTAAACCGTTCTCTCGTCTCCACCCTCGAGGGGTGCGGCCTCCACCTCGTGGACCCAGAGTTCCAGCCAGGGCATTTCCTGCTTGATCTCCTTGAAACAGCCGATATGGTCCAGATGGGTATGGGTCATGATGATTCTCTTGACATCTTCCGGTTCGATACCGGCATCCCGGATGCTCCGGACCTTGTAATCCCCTTTTCCCATGAGTCCCGCATCAACAAGGGAAAGGTCCTTTGTCTCCGGCTTCCCAATAAGGTAGACATGGGAATCAGGGATCAATTCATCTTGGCCGGGAATGAAATACACTCCTTTTGTCACTGTGGGCATATGCAGCTCCTTATAGTAGATTTACCTTCCCCAGCCCCATTGGATACACCGGGGTCCGTCAATCAACCATAGGGCAATGGGGTCGGATATTCAAGGGTATTCAAAATTTTTCCAGGGACCTGAAACTGTCCAGCGGCCAAGACAGGGGGAGGAGGCACTATCGACGGACAGCTTGGTTGAGACACGGTTCGATTCAATAATTTGTCATTGTGTTGGGATTTCACTGGATTTTACAGGGCCCCCTTAAGAAAAGAGGGGGTTTTTCCATCAAGCAGTTGGATACCGCCTCAAATGCTATTATTCATTTCCGCCAAAATCGGCCCAAAAGAGAAGGCCGGCAATCCCTGCCGACCTTCTTGAATCCCTTAAATTTCCCAGCCGATTATTCAATTATTTCCACGTATCACCTCAGAAGAGAATCTAAAAAGCAACCACCGATGCTTTCTGTTGATTGGGGGACATCTTCATCAGGCTCTGCAATACCTACGGGATCGTCAATCGATCCATTCTCCGTGTTGTCGGCGTCATTATCGCCACCATCCGTTACCGTGTAATAAACGGAGTTACCCACGATATTGCAATCCACCTCGGTAAACCCGTCTGAGCCCACCTTGTACAATTTACTCCCCCACTTTATCTCAGACGGATACGTCAATTTCACTCTCACCTTTTCCCCGTTCAACAGGTCATTGATATTGAAATCCACGAGCCCGTGGGTAAACGTGTAACCAGAAGGTTTCCCCGCCTGATTGATCTCGGAGGCCGTATCCGAAACCGCCCGTACACCGGATAGGGTGCCCCTGGTATTTATCCCCACATCCACCGTAATCTTTCCTGTGCCGGTGCTTGACTCAGGGCTTGCCTTGGTGTTATCACTCGGGACAACATCGATATTGTCACCCACACCGTCACCGTCCGAATCCTTGTCGGTCGTAAACACCCACGAATAATTGGATCCCAGGGGATTTCCGGCCTCATCCTTTACGCCTGTCGTAATGGTAGCGGTGTATTGTGTGTCGAATGCAAGATTCCCGGAAGGGGTGAACGTGGCGGTTTTCCCGCTGTACGTAACAGTGCCCGATACCGTACCGCCTGAATAGGTAAGGGTAAATGTATTGGTATTAATAGTAGAACTTCTCATGGATTCTGAAAAGGTGACCGAAATGGAAGAATCCACACCCACGGTCACGGCACCGTTGCTTGGGCTGACAGAAGAAACCGTAGGCGCCGTCGTATCAACCGTCCCCCCCGTTGAAAAACTCCAGGTGCAGGTCCCGGACAAGGCGTTCCCTGCCAGGTCCTTGACACCGGTTGTAAGAGTTACGGTATAGGTGGTGTTGTCTTGCAAATTAGCCGATGGGGTGAAAGTGGCCGTAGTGCTTGTTGTGGAAACACTGCCCGCAACGGGGCTGCCTCCACCGGAAAGGGAAAAGGTGCTCGTTGTAATTGTGGACTGATCCATGTCTTCTGAAAACGTGACGTTTACGGTACTGTTCAAGGCCACGTTCGTATCTCCATCGGAAGGGCTTGTGGCCGTTACCGTGGGATTGGTCGTCTCTATCCCGACGCTCCCGTCCTTTGGGGATGCAAAGGTGAAGTTAAACTGGGCAAGGGTTCCGGTAACCCCGAAATTGTTCTGCCCGGTGGTAATTGTTGCGCTCGTATCCTCAGTGCTGTTCACATATGCCGCCAGGGACGCAATTGTGGCGCCTGATCCGAAGATGCTTGAAACGCTCGCGTCCGGGAAGAATATATTGATGTCTCTCTGTTCCCCCGATGGCCCATATACCGTCAGACCGCATTTTGCAGTCGTTGTCCCGGAGGTCCCCCCGATATTGGAAGTAGCAGCATTGGAATCAAAACCGGGAAGCAAAGAAAAGATATCTCCCGGCCAATGGTTGGTCTGCCCGATAATCCTCAAGGGATCATTCCCGAAGGTGGTGGTGTTGGTAAAAATCATCAGGCCCGCAATAGACTGAAACGCCTCGCCTGCCTCATTGGTCGTTCCCGTGGTAGTGGTGCTAACGGTCAGGATGCTCGTACCCGAATTATATGTAACCGTTGGGATGCTCCCGCCAAGGACACTCACCAAATGGGGAGGTTCTCCGTTCATGTCTACCGTGAAAGTAACCGTGGTTCCCGAGGGGACGGCCCTGTTAGCATCAACGTTTACCTTGTTTACTGGACCCGTCGTGCCCGAGAAGACGGTGGAATTGGCGTTAGTGGGGCAATTAACAGTAAGGTTGCTCAATTCGGTGAGGATTTGCGGGGAAACGGCGCTTACGGAGAACAACATTTGGCCGTATCCCGAACTGTCGCCGAACATATCCGCGGCCGCAGGGGTTATGCTCGGAGGATCGGAACTTGCAGGAGGATCGATCGCCGAAACGGATGTGCCCGACGTTGAACCGGGATTTATCCAGATCCCGTTTCCGCTCTTGTCATTGTCAAAAACAACGGCATAAGTGTCCACATTAACTGCGGCCCCCAGATCAACACGGATAACCCTAGGAGCGGCAATGCATTGGGACATTGAAACAAAAAACACGAGCAGCGAAAAAATGGCGGTCCGCACGGTTAAGCACATAAAAACTCCTCCTTTATTCCATCATGTGCACCTTAAAAAACACATTCACAGGCGCCAAGAATCTGAAAACCCCTTTCACCGCACCCAGGGCAAAAACATGCATTTACGCCGATCCAAAGATATGTAATCTAGTACAAATTCACAGAAAAGTAAAGGAGGGCCAGCGCCCGGGAACAGCCCATAACCCTCCCCGGCTGCCGGGGAAATTTGACATTCCCTTGAGGTTACTTATAATGATCTGGGTAAGAGCCTGTCAATGGAAAACAAACCCCGATGAAGAGGGAAAACATGACAAATCCGAGCCTTAAGGAAGAAGAAGGCATGCATTATGAAGGGAACTGCATCCGGCCGCCCAGCGAGGCTTACAGCATCCTGCTACAGGTCACGGTCGGATGTTCCCACAACAAGTGCATCTTTTGCGGAACATACAAGGACAAGCGGTTCAGGATCAAGGACAACGAAATGATCCTGAAGGATATCCTTTTTGCATCCAAGTACATGCGCCGCCAGGACAGGGTCTTTCTCATGGACGGCGACGCTCTCATCATCCCCCAAAAGAGGCTCCTGTGGATCCTTGACCGAATCAACGAGCATCTCCCCTGGGTGCGGCGCGTCGGGGCTTACGCCAATGTGAAGGGCATCAAGATGAAGACCCCTGAAGAACTGAAGGAACTCAAGGCCAGGGGTCTGGGGATCCTCTACCTCGGCGTGGAGACCGGGGACGACGAGCTCCGGAAGAGGATCCGCAAGGGATCCTCGGCACAGACTTGCATCGAGATGGGCCGGAAGGTGAAAGAAGCCGGCATGAAGCTTTCCGTTACGGTTTTGCTGGGGATAGGCGGGCGCGAAGGATCACTGAAACACGCCCGGGCCACCGGAGAGCTCTTGAGCGCCATGGATCCCGACTACGTCGGGGCCTTGACGGTGATGCTTTACCCCGGAACCCAGCTTTATGATGAATTCCGCAGGGGTGAGTTCGTGCTGCCCGATGAACACGAACTCCTCTTAGAACTCAGGGAGATGATCGCCCATACCAATCTCACGAGGGGGCTTTTCTTTTCCAACCATGCCTCCAATTACCTTCCTGTAAAGGCCAGGCTACCCGGGGGAAAACAGGAGGCCCTGGACCTGATCGACCGCGCCCTTCGGGGGGAAATCGGCCTGAGACCGGAATGGATGCGGGCATTGTGAGAGAGTCCTTTCCGGCAATAAATCAGCCTGCAGTTACCCACTTCGCCGTGGATTCGGAAAGGCGGATGGACTATTCCCGCTATACTTGGCACAAAAGGATCAGGTGACCCGGGTTGATTCGAGCTGTTACCGGAAAGGACCCAGGAGGGATAATCTTGGAATTAAAACCCAGGGGATACGACAAGGTTGTGGCGTTGCTCAAGAAGGGGGTCAAGATCCCCAATCCCCTAACCTTGGATATCGGGGACGAGGTTGAAGTCTCTCGCATTTCACCCGCAGGGGTCACAATCTACCCCGGTTGCAGGCTCTATGGACCGCAGACCGTTATCTGTGAAGGGGCCCAAATCGGCCTGGAGGGCCCGGTGACCATCGAGAACTGTCAGGTGGGTCCGAAGGTCCATCTCAAGGGCGGGTATTTCAAGGAATCCGTGTTCCTGGATGGAGCCCACATGGGCCTGGGGGCCCATGTACGGGAAGGCTGCATCCTTGAGGAGCAGTCCGGCGGTGCCCACTGTGTGGGGCTCAAACAAACGATACTTTTCCCTTTTGTGACCCTTGGAAGCCTGATCAATTTCTGCGACTGCCTCATGGCGGGCGGCACTCACCGAAAAAACCACAGCGAGGTGGGAAGTTCGTATATTCATTTCAATTTCACTCCCGAGGGCGACAAGACCACTCCGTCTCTAATCGGGGATGTCCCCCGCGGGGTCATGATCAACCAGCCACCCATTTTCCTTGGAGGACAGGGGGGGATGGTAGGCCCGCTCCGCATGGGGTACGGCAACGTGGTGGCCGCAGGGGGAATCCTCCGGCGGGATTTCACCCAGGGAGGCAAACTCATCATCCCAAGGCCCCACCGGGGAGCTGTGCTTGATTATTCGCCGGGCGGTTACGGGGGGCTTGGCCGTATCCTTAAAAACAACTTTCTCTATATCGCGAATATTCTCGCCCTGGACCAGTGGTACCTTCACGTCAGGAAACCTTTTCTCCTCCGCACCGAACACGGCTCCTTCCTGTGGGAGGGCGCACGTCGGAACCTTGCCCTCGGGGTAGCGGAAAGAATCAAGCGGCTTCGAATCATGGCCGAGAAAATCGGGGCCGATCAAAAAGACAGGAAGGAAGAGGGCTCCCTTTCCTCCCTCAAAGAGAATTTCTCCAAAAAGGCTGAAGAGATCTTCGAGTATTTTACCCTGGATCGGACCTGGACGGCGGGAAAGGAATTCCGGGATCGTTTCCTCGAAGCCCTACACAGGAAAGGAGCCTTGAAGGACGATTATATCAACGCCATCCAGGCCCTCCCCCGGCATATCACCCAGGAAGGGACCCGGTGGCTGGAAGAGACTGTGAATTCACTTTACCAGGGCGCCCTGGCCATCTTGGAATCCTGAACCGAAGGCCGGATCCCGCGTAGTAATCACCATCCTGAAGGAGATCAGACGAATGGGTAGACTTTTCGGCACGGACGGCATCCGGGGCAAGGCCAATCAGTACCCCATGGACGGCACGCTGGCCTTCTCACTGGGCCAGGCGGTAACCCATATCCTTGGTGGGCCAGGACCAAGGCCCAAGGTGATCGTTGGAAGGGATACCAGGATCTCCGGGCCCATGCTGGAGAGTGCCCTGGTGGCAGGCATCCTTTCCATGGGAGGGGATGCATTGCAGGTGGGAGTCCTGCCTACTCCGGGCATCGCCTACCTCGCCACCAGTCTCAGGGCTGATGCAGGCGTAATGGTTTCGGCCTCCCACAATCCTTACGAGGACAACGGCCTCAAGATCTTTTCCGGACAAGGATTCAAGCTCCCTGACGATATGGAGGAGAAGATCGAGAACCTCATCCTGGGTGGAACCCTCCCGGAAAGGGTGCCCTCCCCGGAAAATCTCGGAAAGCAATCCCGCCTCAAAGACGCCGCCGGGCGCTACGTGGAATTCCTCAAACAGGCCCTGCCCCGCAGGTTCTCCCTGGAAGGTATGCGTCTGGTCCTGGATACCGCAAACGGAGCGGCCTTCGGGGTTGCGCCGGCCGTGTTCTCAGAACTCGGAGCCGACGTCCATGTAATCAACGATCAACCCGACGGCGTGAACATCAACGATCACTGCGGCTCCCAATTCACGGAAGGTTTACAGGAGCAGGTCATAGAAAAACGCGCAGACATGGGCCTTGCATTCGATGGTGACGGAGACAGGCTCATCGCCGTGGATGAAAAAGGAAACCGGCTGACCGGAGATCAGATACTCTTTATCTGCGCACTATCCCTTAAAAACCGGGGGGAATTGAAAAACGACCTCCTGGTTAGCACCGTCATGAGCAACCTGGGGCTCAGGACGGCTTGCCGAAAACACGGCATCAAGCACCACGCCTCCGGGGTCGGAGACCGTTACGTGCTCGAGGATATGAGGAAATTAGGAGCCGTTATCGGAGGAGAGGAGTCCGGCCACCTGATCTTTCTTGACGCCCATACCACCGGAGATGGGATCTTTGCAGGGTTGCGCCTGGCCGAGGTCATGGTCCGGGAGAAACGCCCCCTCTCTGAACTTGCTAAGTGGATGGAGGTCTTTCCACAGAAACTGGTAAATGTGGAGGTCCGATCCAAGCCCGACTTGAATTCGATCCCGGAGATCGTAGAGGTCATACGCGGCGCCGAGGCCGAACTGGGGGACCGGGGAAGGGTCCTTGTCAGGTATTCCGGCACCCAGGATCTCTGCCGTGTCATGGTGGAGGGACCCACGGAGGATAAGGTCGAATCCCTTTGCCGCAGCATTGCCCGGGTCGTGGAAAAGGCCTTGGCCTGAAGGCTGGCCTCCGATACGGAAGGTTCGAGCCTGGACCGATGGCCCCTTTTGGAGGCTGGTATCAAATTGAAGTACTCGCCGAATTAGATTGAAGGGGCATGAAGATATTTTCCTCGTTCCCGAGTATCACGGCCTGGTTATTTCGTGTCCATCCATAAATGCCCCTTTTCCCC